>JAFLDI010000003.1 GCA_017302485.1 Burkholderiales bacterium
AATCTGGCCGAGCAGCAACGCATCGTTGGTGCCCAACTGGGCGCCGACACCACCAAGCCCGCAGGGGCACCGCGTACGGCGGGCGCTGCGGCCGCGGCGGCTGCACCGGCCGCAGTGGCGGCGCCGTCGCCGGCCATCGCCTTGCTCGGCAAGAACGGTTGCGTGGCCTGCCACGGCATCGAGAACAAGATCGTTGGTCCGTCCTTCCGCGAGGTGGCGGCCAAGCATGGGTCACGGGCGGACGCCGTGGCCTACCTGAGCGGCAAGATCCGCTCGGGCGGCGCAGGGGTATGGGGGGCGATCCCGATGCCTGCGCAGACCCTTTCGGAGGATGATGCCAACAGCATCGCCCAATGGCTGGCGGCCGGCGCCAAGAAGTGAGTCGATACCCCCATCGACTACCCTCACCCCTATCGGGCCAGCGGGCCGGAACCGCACCCGACCTGACTCGTTTCCACCCAAGGAGAGATCCATGATCAATCGTCGTGACATGCTGGCGCAAGGTGCCACCGTCGCCGGTCTGCTGGCTGCCGCCGGCCTGATCCCCACCGCTGCCCAGGCTGCCTGGAACCAGCCCGCCTTCGATGCCAAGACCATGGCCGAAGCCATCAAGGCGCTCGGCGGCGCTGCGCCGGTCGAGAGCAAGGACGTCGTGCTGACCGGCCCGGACATCGCCGAGAACGGCGCCGTGGTGCCGGTGGGCGCCTCGACCAACCTGCCGGGTGTCAAGCGCCTGGCCATTCTGATCGAGAAGAACCCGTCGGCACTGGCCGCGATGTTCGAGGTCACCGATGCCATCGAGGCCAACATCGCCACCCGCGTGAAGATGGGCCAGTCGTCCAACGTCTATGCCGTGGCCATGATGGCCGATGGCAAGGTCCTCTACTCGACCAAGGAAATCAAGGTCACGCTCGGCGGCTGCGGCGGCTGATCGACTGAGCTTTCCCTACCGAATCCAACCTATCCAGGAGAACACACCATGGCAGATCCGATGCGCATCCGCGCCCAGTCCGCTGGCGACAAGACCACCGTGCGCGTGCTGATGAACCACGAAATGGAAACCGGTCAGCGCAAGGACAGCGCCGGCAAGGTCATCCCGGCCTGGTTCATCCAGGAAGTCAGCGCCTCTCTGAACGGCAAGTCGGTGCTGACCGCCCAGTGGGGCCCGTCGGTGTCGAAGAACCCGTTCCTGCAGTTCACTGTCAAGGGCGCCAAGGCCGGCGACAAGGTCAGCGTGACCTGGACCGACAGCAAGGGCGACAAGCGCACCGACGAAGCGACCGTGTCCTGAGAGACGCGCGCCTTTTCCATCCATGCCCCCAGGAGACACCGTGTCCCACACGATCCGCTTGAGCCTTGCGGCCGCGGCGCTGGCGCTAGGCGCCGGTGCCCAGGCCCAGAAGTCGGCTGCCGACGGCATTGCCGAGTACCGCGCAATGCTGGCCGATGGCAACCCGGCCGAACTCTTCGAAGCCAAGGGTGAAGACCTCTGGAAGCGCAAGAGGGGCCCGAAGAACGCGTCGCTCGAGCAATGCAATCTGGGCAAGGGGCCCGGGGTCATCAAGGGCGCCTGGGTGGAGATGCCGCGATGGTTTGCCGACACCGGCCGTGTGCAGGACCTGGAGTCCCGCTTGCTGACCTGCATGGAGACCCTGCAGGGGCTGGATGCCAAGGCGATCGCCGCCACCCCCTTTGGCAAGGGTGAGCAAGCCAACATGGAGGCGCTGGCCGCCTACATTTCGGCCGAGTCTCGCGGCCTGAAGATGAACCTGCCGCAGGGGCACGCTGAAGAGAAGCGCATGTATGCGATGGGGCAGAAGGCCTTCTTCTTCCGTGGGGGGCCGATGGACTTCGCCTGCTCGACCTGCCATGGCGAGGCTGGCAAGCGCATCCGCCTGCAGGACCTGCCGGATCTGCGCAGCAACCCGGGCGACGGCATCGGCTTCGCCGCCTGGCCGGCCTACCGGGTCTCCAGCGGTGAGATGTGGAGCATGCAGCGGCGTCTGAACGATTGCTACCGCCAGCAGCGCTTCCCATACCCGGGCTACGCGTCGGAGGTGACGATTGCGCTGGGCGTCTACATGGGCGTGAACGCCAAGGGTGCCGAGTCGATCGCACCGGCCATCAAGCGCTGAGACTGCAGGAGAACCTCTGATGAAGCACACCACCACCGTCCTGGCGTCTGCCATTGCCGTGGTCGCACTGGCCGGCTGTGCCAGTGCACCCAGCCCGGCCGAGTTGCAGGCGCAGTTCGACGCGATGATGAAGGCCTCGTTTCGCGATGAGGGCATTGCCAAGGTCGATCGCCTGACCCAGGACGCAGGGCAGGCCGCCTGCTCCACTGGTCAGGCACCCACGGCCGAGCAGGCCAAGGCCATCGAGGCCGAGGCCATGGCCACGATCAAGCCACCCAGCGACGGCAAGTACCTGGGCGACTGGCGTGAAGGTGAGAAGCTGGCGCAAAACGGCCGCGGCATGACCTGGACCGACAAGTCCGCCGACACCTCGGCCAACGGCGCGAACTGCTACAACTGCCACCAGATCACCAAGGCCGAGATTTCCTACGGCACGATCGGCCCGAGTCTGTATCAGTTCGGCAAGCTGCGCGGCGTGACCAATCCCAGCGCCCCCGAGGCGCAGGCCATGGTCCAGTACACCTGGGGCAAGCTCAACAACGCCTGGGCCTACAACGCCTGCTCGAACATGCCTCGCTTCGGCCACAAGAAGCTGCTGAGTGAACAGCAGCTCAAGCACGTGATGGCGCTGCTGCTCGACCCTGCCTCGCCGGTCAACGCGCAGTAAGTCGCTCCACTTTCAACGCTCCTCGCAGCATTTGCCCGCGCATCACCGACGGTGTGTGCGGGCTTCTTTCTTGGAAGATCCCCGATGAATATCAGCAAGCGCGAATTCATGCAGGTCCTCAGCGCCGCCTCGGTGGCCGGCATGGGCCTGGGCCGCTGGTCCGAGGCCGATGCGGCCACGGCACAGAAGGGCCTGTATGACGTTCCGAAGTTCGGCAATGTCTCGTTCCTGCACATGACCGACTGCCATGCGCAGTTGATGCCCATCCGCTTCCGTGAGCCCAGCGTCAATCTGGGCCTGGGTTCGATGCAAGGTCAGCTGCCCCATCTGGTCGGCGCGCACCTGCTCAAGACCATCGGTGCCCGGCCCGGTACCGACCTGTCGCACGCCTTCACCTATCTCGATTTCGAGCAGGCCTCGCGCCGCTATGGCAAGGTCGGTGGATTTGCCCACCTGGCCACCCTGGTCAAGCAGCTGAAGGCCAGCCGTCCGGGGGCGCTGCTGCTGGATGGTGGCGACACCTGGCAAGGCTCGGCCACCTCGCTGTGGACCAACGCCCAGGACATGGTCGATGCCTGCAAGCTGCTGGGCGTGGACGTGATGACCGGCCACTGGGAGTTCACCTATGGCATGGAGCGGGTCAAGGAGATCGTCGACAAGGACTTCAAGGGGACGGTCGACTTCGTGGCGCAGAACGTCAAGACCAATGACTTCGGCGACCAGGTCTTCAAGCCCTACGTGATCCGCGAGATCAACGGCGTGCCCTGCGCCATCATCGGTCAGGCCTTCCCCTATACGCCGATCGCCAACCCGCGCTACATGGTGGCCGACTGGAGCTTCGGCATTCAGGACGAGAACATGCAGGCCATGGTTGATGAGGCGCGTGGCAAGGGCGCCCAGGTGGTGGTGGTGGTCAGCCACAACGGCATGGACGTCGACCTGAAGATGGCCAGCCGCGTGCGCGGCATCGACGCCATCTTCGGCGGCCACACCCACGACGGTGTGCCGGTGGCCATCCCGGTGAAGAACGCTGGTGGCACCACGCTGGTCACCAACGCCGGCTCCAACAGCAAGTTCCTCGGCCTGATGGACTTTGACGTCAAGGGTGGCAAGGTGGTCGACTTCCGCTACCGCCTGTTGCCGGTCTTCGCCAATCAGCTCACGGCCGATCCGGCGATGTCGGCGCTGATCAAGAAGATCCGCGACCCCTACGAGGCCAAGCTGAACGAGAAGCTGGCCGTCACCGAAGGCCTGCTATACCGCCGGGGCAACTTCAACGGCAGCTGGGACCAACTGATCGTCGATGCGCTGATCGATGTGCAGGGTGCCGACCTGGCCTTCTCGCCGGGCTTCCGCTGGGGCACCTCGCTGCTGCCGGGCGAGACCATCACGCGTGAGCTGATGATGGACCAGTTGGCCATCACCTACCCCTACGCGACGCTCACCGAGATGAGCGGCGAGATGATCAAGACGGTGCTCGAGGACGTCTGCGACAACCTGTTCAACCCAGACCCCTACTACCAGCAGGGCGGCGACATGGTGCGTGTGGGTGGCCTGACCTACACCTGCACGCCAGGTGCGGCCATGGGCAGCCGCATCAGTGACATGCGGCTGAAGGGCAAGCCCATCGACGCCAGCAAGAAGTACAAGGTGGCTGGCTGGGCGCCGGTGGCCGAGGAGGCCCGCACGGCCCCGGGCAACAAGCCGGTGTGGGACGTGGTCGAGACCTGGCTGAAGTCGCAGGGGGGCCGCGTCAAGCCTCGGGCGATCAACACGCCTTCGCTGGTGGGCGTGCAGGGCAACCCGGGGATGGTGGTATGAGCCCGGTCCGGCGACTCAGTCTGGCGATGCTGCTCGGCACAGCGTCGATCGTCGCCCACGCCGAGGACGCCTGGGTCGCCGAAGCGCGCCAGTTGGCCACCAGTGTGCCGCCCAAGCTGCTGGCGGTGCTCACGCGCGAGATCGACCAGGGTGGTGCCAGCCAGGCCATCGGCGCGTGCCAGGTGCAGGCCCCTGAAATGGCCCGCCAGGCCAGCGAGGCCAGCGGCTGGAAGGTTCGCCGCGTCAGCCTGCGCGAGCGCAACCCCAAGGCCCGTCCCGACGCCTGGGAGCAGGCCGCGCTGGAGGACTTCGACCGCCGCGTCGCTGCCGGCGAAGTGCCGATGACGCTGGAAAAGGCCGAGCGCGTCGACGTGGGTGGCGTGCCCACACTGCGCTATGCGCGGGCCTTGCCGGTGGGCCCGATCTGCGTGCAGTGCCACGGCGATCCGGCGCAGATGGACGCTGGCGTCAAGTCGAAGCTGTCCGTGCTCTACCCGCAGGACCGTGCCACCGGCTACTCGGTGGGGCAGATCCGCGGCGTCATCACGCTCAGCAAGCCCGCACCCTGAGCGGAGCGGGTCAGGGCCGCTGGTAGCTTTCGCTGGCCGTCGTCAGCAGGGGTTCGGGCGCGATGTCGCGGGGCCGGTCGAGCAGGTAGTCGACAGCGGTGCCCGCCGCCCAGATGCTGCACAGCGTCACCCACGAGGTCAGCGCGAAGACAGCCGCGCCCGACACGCCGGCGCCCACCGCGCAGCCACCAGCCAGCATGCCACCGAAGCCCATCAGCATCGCGCCGGCGATGTAGCGGCGCATGGACTGGCCGTCCTTGAAGCCTTCCAGTGTCCATTCGCGCCACAGCAGCGCCGACAGCAGCGAGCCGAGCGCCACACCAGGCACCAGACCCAGGTCGAACTTCAGCGCGTGACCGGGTGGTGACAGCACCAGCATCAGCGTGTCGGCCGCCGGCCCGGTGAAAGACAGGCTCTGTACGGGGATGACCAGATCGAACGCCTGCCGCGACATCGCCCAGGTGGTGAGCCAGGCTGTTGCCACCATCAGCCCCACGCCGATCGCGCCGAACCAGCTCCAGAAGCGCACCTGCTGACGCCAGGCCCACACCAGTGCGGCCAGCAGCCACACCAGTCCGAACACGACGCCGATCGCATGGTTCCAGCCCAGCCAGGCCAGCAGGTCTCTGGCGGAGCCGCCTTCGATCGTCCACCAGCTGGCGATCTCCAGCCGCAGCGGCGACATCAGGCCGGACAGCGCCGACTGGGCGGTCACTGCAAACACCAGACCGGAGAGCAGGGCCCGCAGGTTGCCCTGCGCTGCCAGCACCAGCAGGCGGCTGGAGCAGCCGCGCGCCAGGATCATGCCGGTGCCGAACATCGCGCCGCCGACGATGGCGCCAGACAGGCTGCCGCGGGCGGAGAGCTGCCGCGCATCGGCCACGTCCAGCCATCCGGCCAGGATGAAGGCCTGGGTGGCGATCACGGCGGTCGAAAAGGTGAACAGCCACACCGTGAGCTTGCCCTCGCGCGTGCCGCGTGAGAACTCGATCACCGCCGAGCGCATGCAGAAGCGCGAGCGGTGCGCGAAGAAGCCGAACATCACGCCGATGGCCGCACCGGCCAGCGTGATGGCCCACATCTCGCCGACCTGGGCGATCAGGGATTCGAGGAACATGGCGGGCTTCCCGGACGGCGCATCCGTGTGTGCTGATGCGGCGATGATGAGCCCGTGACCCCGCCTGGGCCTTGACCTTGGTCAGGCCCGGGCGGGACGGCCGATCAACCGAGCACGTCGGCCCAGATGTTCTTCGCCCAGGCCTCGGCATAGCGGCCTTCCAGGTCGGAGCGCACGTCGGAGACGCCACCCGAGCCGCCAATGGTGAAGAAACTCTTCTTCGGCGCCTGGTACTCGTGCACGCTGGCCACGTGGATCACATGGGTGGCGTCCACATAGCTCATGCAGACGTTGGTCAGCATGGGGTGCGGGTTGATCTCCATACCCTGCAGCTCGGCCACGATCGCGGCTGCAGTGACCTTGGCGTGCGAGTTGGCCATGTGGCCGGACTTGGGCATGCCCTGGGCCACCTGGATCGAGTCGCCGATGACGTGGATTTCCTTGGCTGCGGTGGACTCGAAGTTGAGGAAATTGGTATGGCACCAGCGGCCGTTGGCATTGGCCAGGCCGGTCTTGACCGCCAGGGCACCCGCGCGCATGACCGGCAGCACGTTCAGCACGTCGGCCTTGACGTCTTCCTGGACATCGAACTTGACGGTGCGGTTCCTGGCGTCGACGGCCACCGCCTTGTGCTGCGGACGGTACTCGACCATCTTGCCGTACAGCTCGGCCCAGGCCTTCTTGAACAGCGGGCCCTTGGAGGTGACATCCTGATTGGCGTCCAGGATCAGCACCTTGGACTTGGGCTTGTGCTGCTTCAGGTAGGCCGCCACTACGCTGGCACGCTCGTAGGGACCGGGAGGGCAGCGGTAGGGTGCCTCCGGGATGCTGATGGCGTACACGCCGCCGTCGCGCATCGACTCGAGCTGCCTGCGCAGCGCCAGGGTCTCGGGACCGGCCTTCCAGGCGTGCAGCACGTCGCCAGCGGCATGGGCGGCCTGCAGGCCTTCGATCTGGTCCCACATGAAGTCGATGCCAGGGGCCAGCACCAGCTTGTCATAGGCTACTTCGCCGCCGGAAGCCAGCGTGGCGGATTTCTTGGCCGGGTCAATCGAGGCCACCGTGTCACGCACCACGCGCACACCGTGCTTGCTCGACAGGCCGGTGTAAGGGTTGGTGATGTCCGCCATCGTCTTCATGCCGGCGATCACCAGGTTGGAGACCGGGCACGAGACGAAGGCCGCATTGGGCTCGACCATCATCACGTCAATGCTGTAGTCCGACAGCAGGCGGATGTACTTGGACACTGTGGCGCCGCCATAGCCGCCGCCCACCACCAGCACCTTGGCCTTGGAGGCCGAGCCGACCGAGGCGCAGCCGGCCACGCCCAGCGCGCTGCCAGCCACCAGGCCGGCCAGGAGTTGTCTGCGTTGCATCATGCTCACCTCGTTCAGGGCTTCTGCTTGGAAAAATAGACGGCCAGGGTCTCGAGTTGCTCCTGCGAGTAGCCCTTGGTGATCTGGTGCATGATGGTGGCGGGCCGTTGGCCGCTGCGGAAGGCCATCAGCTGCGTCAGGATGAAGTCCTGCGGCAGGCCGGCCAGCTTGATCAGGGCCTCGCCCTGTACGGCATGGCCATCGGTGCCATGGCAGTGGGCGCAGGTGGCGGCCAGCGAGCGGGTGCGCAGGGATGTGGCGTCCTTGGCCAGCGCCGGCAGGGCCAGCGTCAGCAGCACAGACGCCAGCAGGGGGCGAGCAATCATGGTGGGTCTCCGTAGTGCGGGAAGGGCCGGTCTTGGCGTGCCGGTCGGTCGCCCGTATAGTGTCCAGAATATCAATGAATACTGATGTGGTGTTATCCCTGAAGTCGTCTCGACGCCACTTCCTGGCCGGTTGTGGCTGCAGCCTGTCGCTGGGCTGGCTGCCCGCTGCCCTGCGCGCCCAGAGCGACAGCGCGGTCACCGTGGCAATGACGCCATCGCAGGTGGCGGATGGCGTGTACTACGTCCAGGGTGAGTCTGCGCTGGGCTCGTCGGCCAACCAGAACTTCATCTCGAACGCCGGATTCGTGATCACCTCGGACAGCGTGGTGGTGATCGATGCCCTGGGCTCGCCTCCGCTGGCCCAGCGACTGCTGGAGCGGATCAGGGCGATCACGCCGCTGCCGGTGCGTCACGTGCTGGTCACCCACTACCACGCGGATCACATCTATGGTCTGCAGGTCTTCAAGGACGCGGGCGCCACCATCGTGGCCCAGGCACGTGCGCGCGACTACCTGAATTCGGACACAGCCCGCCTGCGCCTGCAGGCCAGCCGCGAGGAGATGTTCCCGTGGGTGGACGAGCACACCCGGCTGGTCGCGGCCGATCGATGGCTGGGCCTGGATGGCACGCTCCGCGAGGAGACGCTGGACATCGGTGGCACCCGCTTCGTCCTGCGGCCGGTGGGTCCGTCGCACACGCCGGAAGACCTGGTGATCGCCGTCCCGCAGCGGGGCGTGGTGTTTTCGGGCGACCTGCTGTTCCGGGGGCGCGTTCCCTTTGTCGGACAGGCCGACAGCGCGGGCTGGATCCGGGCGCTGGACGGCATGCTGGCCTCCAACCCCCGGGTGGTGGTGCCCGGTCATGGTCCGGTGTCCACCGAGCCAGGTGCCGACATGCAACTGACCCGCGACTATCTGGTCTATCTGCGCGATCGCATGGGTGAGGCGGCACGCAACATGGACCCCTTCGACGAGGCCTACCGCGCCACCGACTGGAGCCGGTTCGAGCAACTGCCACTGTTCCAGGCCGCCAACCGGATGAACGCCTACAACACCTACCTGCAGATGGAGGCGGCACAGAAATGAGTGCGCGACACCAGCCCGGGCGCCGCTGGCTATTGCTGGCGCTGGCCAGCGCGGGATGGAGCGGCGCCGCTCCAGTGCAGGCGCTGCAGCGTGGCGACCGCCTGCAGCCGCCGCCGTTGACTCTGCTGGACGGCCGGCCGCTGCGGCCCGAGGACTGGGCAGGTCAGGCCTGGGTGCTGAGCTTCTTCTCGCTGGACTGCCCCTACTGCGAGCGCCACAACGCCCGCATGGATGCGTTGTCCCGTCGCATGGCCGGGCTGGGCCTGCATGTGCTGGGCGTGACCCAGGATGCGCCAGAGGCCGTGCGCGCGCACTTGCGCCGCCATGGCCTGGGCTTTGAAGCCACGGCGCAGGGCGCGGCACTGCGAGCGCTGGTGACCAGCCGTCGAGTGGTGCCTTTCACTGCAGTCATCGATGCAGCAGGCATCGTGCGCGAGCTGATTCCCGGCGAGATGAGCGAGGACGACGTCCAGACGTTGGCCCGCTGGGCGCCGCGTCAGCCTGTATGAGGCCTCTTCGACCCCCAACCACCCACAGGAGCACGCATGAACCTCCCTCTCCCGGCCCTGCTGACCCTCGTGGCTGGCGGCACGCTGTTGCTGTCCCTGGTGCGCGCCGCCGAGCCGGCTGCCCCCGCGATCTTCAAGGAAGCCGACCTGGCACTGGGCGAGAAGCTCATCGCCGAGCACAAATGCAGCGAGTGCCACAACCGCCACATGGGCGGCACGGGCGGGGACGACATCTACAACCCCAAGGGACGCATTCAGGACGCGGGGGGGCTGCGTGGCATGGTCGAGGGCTGCAACACGCAACTCAAGTTGCAGCTGTTTCCGGAGGAGGTCACAGCGATTGCAGCCGTGCTGAACCTGCGGCACTACCACTTCAAGCGCTGAGGGTTTGCCCCCAAGGCCCTTGTCGCCCCGGAGTCATGCGCGCATCAGTGCATATCGATACAATAAGGGTGAACCGACCCCCGATCCCGCCATGTCACAGGACCCCAGCCTCCACGCCGACACGGTCTTTGACTCCGTGGCGGAGCTGTTCTCGTTGCTGTCCACACCGGTGCGGCTGAAGATCATCAGTGCACTGTGCAACAGTGAGAAGAACGTCTCGCAGTTGCTGGAGGAGATCGACACCACGCAGCCCAACATGTCCCAGCACCTGGCCACGCTGTACCGCGCGGGGGTGGTGGGCAAGCGGCGCGACAGCACCCAGATCTACTACCGCCTGCAAAGCGAGCGTGTGGCCACACTGTGCCGAGCCGTGTGCACCCAGGTCGCCAGCGAGATGGACCCGGACTCGCCGCTCGATCCCGAGCAGCGCCTGCGTCCGGCACCGACGGTCCGCTGAGCCTCAGCGCAGTTCGGCGCCGTGGGCGTCGAAGACCTTGACCGTGATCGGAATGGCCGCCGCCACGCTTTGCGTGACGGTGCAATAGGCCTCGAAGCTCTGCAGCACACGCTCCAGGTGCTCCAGGGCGTCCGCGGGCACCCCCAAGCGCAATTCGGCATGCAGGGCAGTGACCCGCAATCGCTGGTCGGCGTTGCGCCCGATCTCGGCCGTCACCTCGCAGTGCAGGGGCTCAGGCGATTGTTTGAATTTGCGCAGCGCAAACAGCAGCGAGTCGCTCAGGCAGTTGCCCACGGCCGAGGCCAGCAACTGCACCGGTGACGGCCCCAGGCCTTCACCCAGCGGAGGCGGTTCATCGCTGCGCAGCAAAGGCACACCGCCACCCACATCGATGTCGAACTGGTAGTCGTGGTGCTGATCCAGCACCACCGTGACACGCTTGTCGCTCATCGGCGAACTCCCGCTCTGTTCAGCGCACCTTGCCGAGCAGGGTCTGCACTTCCTCAAGCACCTCGGTCAGTTGCTTGCGGCCCTTGGCGTTGTCACCCAGGCGGTTGCCCAGCTCCTGTTCCATGAAGCACACGGTCATGCGCACATAAGTGCTGTCCAGCGCCTTTCGCACGGCGGCCATCTGGCTGGCGATGTCCAGGCAGGGCTGGCCCTCCTCGATCATGCGCTGGATACCCCGCAATTGCCCCTCGGCACGCTTGAGGCGGTTGAGCAGGTCGGTTCGGTTCTTTTCGTCGGTCAGCTGGGACATGGCACACAGCTCCAGCGAGGGAGCCTGGGAGGTGGTCACGGGTGCCATTGTCGTCGCTTCCGGAAAAAGGGGTTTGGGTCGGGCCCGGCGGTGCTCAGCGCGGGCAGGCGGCCACCGACTCCGGCACGCCGGCCTTGCGCAGGAACCAGACCATCGGGCAGACGTTGGTGAAGCCGAACTGCAGCAGGTTCAGGCCGACGAAGGCAGTGAAGGCCAGGGCCCAGCGGCTGACGAACAGCGGGCTGCCTTCGACGCCCAGTGCCAGCGACAGGAGGATGAAGGTGCCGGCAATCACGCGGATCCAGCGTTCGATGGTCATGGAAAGCTCCTTGAGGGGTTGAAAGTCGTCAGCGGTCGGTGAGCCGCACGATGCCCAGGGCCTTGAGCACGTACTTCTCATAGACGGGTTCGGAGTTGCCGGACTTCATCTTGGACAGGAAGTACTTCTCGAAGGCGATCTTGGCCAGATGCACCCACTTGCCCTTCTTGAACCAGTTGACATTGCGCGGCGGGATCTGCGGCAGGGCCACAAAGGCGGCGCCGGTGTCGCCCATGTCGGCCAGGCAGATGGCGTTCCAGGTGCCTTGCGCCGTGACCGGGCGGCCGGCCAGCTCATCGGCGATGTTGTGGGCGATGGCCGAAACCATGGTCTCGATCATGTAGCCGGTCTTGGGCGCACCCGTGGGCACCGGAGTGGCCTCGACCGGCGGGATGGCTACGCACACGCCGGCCGAGAAGATGTTGCGGTACTTCTTGCTGCGCTGGAACTCGTCAATGATGACGAAGCCGCGCGGGTTGCACAGCTCGGGCACTGCGGCCACCGCTTCCACGCCCTTGAAGGCGGGCAGCATCATGGCCAGCTTGAACGGGACCTCGTGCTCCTTGTAGACGTTGCCCAGTCCGTCCACCTCGGTGGTGAACAGCCTGCCGGCCTCGACCTTGGTGGTCTTGGCATTGCAGATCCACTTGATGTCGTGATTGCGCAGCTCGCTCTCGAGCATGCTCTTGCTGTCGCCCACGCCGCCCAGGCCCAGGTGGCCGATGTAGGGCTCGCTGGTCACATAGGTCATCGGCACCTTGTGGCGCAGCTTGCGCTTTCGCAGGTCGGCGTCGACGATGAAGGCGAACTCGTAGGCCGGGCCGAAGCAGCTGGCCATGGGCATGGCACCAATGACGATCGGGCCCGGGTTCTTCAGGAACTGCTCGTAGTCGCGCCAGAATGCCTCGGCATGGTCGACTGAGCAGACCGAGTGGGTGTGACCGCCCCCTCCGTGCGAGGACGGACCGGCGCCAGGCACCTCGTCGAAGCTGAGCTTCGGGCCGGTGGTGATCACCAGGTAGTCGTAGGCGAGCGACTGGCCATCTGCCAGAGTCAGCGTGCTGCCCGGGGCATCGATCGCGCTGACCGCCTGCGGGATGAAGGCGATGCCCTTCTTGGCCAGCAGCGGGCCGACCTCCAGCACGATGTCATCACGTTTGCGCCAGCCCACTGCCACCCAGGGGTTGGAGGGTACGAACTGGAAATAGCTCACCGCGCTGACGACGGTGATCTGGTGCTCCTTGGGAAGCAGGTCGCGCAGCTCATAGGCGGCGGGCATGCCGCCGATGCCGGCGCCCATGATGACGATGTGGGCCATGGTGTCTTGTCTCCGATGGGGGTGAAGGAACCGCTCAGCCGGCGGCTTGGGGGGTGTGGCGGCCCTGGTAGACCGCGAAATAGAGCACCGGAATCACGACCAGCGTCAGCAGGGTCGAGACCAGGATGCCGAAGATCAGCGACACGGCCAGGCCGTTGAAGATCGGGTCGTCGAGGATGAAGAAGGCGCCGATCATGGCCGCCAGTGCGGTCAGCGCGATCGGCTGTGCACGCACCCGGGCCGACTCGGCCACGGCGCGGGCGAAGGGCACGCCCTGCGCCACCTGCAGCTCGATGAAGTCCACCAGCAGGATGGAGTTGCGCACGATGATGCCGGCCAGCGCGATCATGCCGATCATGCTGGTGGCAGTGAACTGCGCACCCAGCAACGCATGGCCTGGCATCACGCCGATGATGGTCAGCGGGATCGGCGCCATGATGATCAGCGGCGTCAGGTAGCTGCGGAACTGCGCCACCACCAGCAGGTAGATCAGGATCAGCCCCACCGCGTAGGCAGCACCCATGTCGCGAAAGGTCTCGTAGGTGATCTGCCACTCGCCGTCCCACTTGATCGCGTAGCCTCGGAAGGGATCGGACGGCTGGCTGATCCAGTACTCGGCCACGCCGCCCGTGCCGTCCAGCGCGGCCGCGGCGATGTGCGGACGGATGCCGAACAGGCCGTACAGCGGTGAGTCCAGCCGTCCGGCCATGTCGCCGAAGACATAGCTCACGCCCTGCAGGTCCTTGGTGAACAGTGGCTTGTCGATCACACCGCGCTGCACCTGCACCAGCTCGGACAGCGGCACCAACTGGCCGTTGCCGGCGCGCAGTGGCAGCGCCAGCAGCGCCTCCAGACCCACCTGGGCGCTGCGCGGCAGTTGCAACCGCACCGGCACCGGGTACTTGCTGGCCCCATCCTCGTGCAGCCAGGCGGCGTCGGCACCCGACAAGGCGGCCTGCACCGTCTGCGCGACCACCGCCACCGGAATGCCCAAGGCCTCAGCGCGCTGGCGGCGGATGCGCAGGAAGGCGCGCGGTGCGTTCTCTTCGAGCGTGGTCTCGATGCCGACGATGTCGGGCGTGGTGCGGAACGCCTGCGCCACGCGCGCCGCCAGTGCCTGACGGCCCGCTTCGTCGGGGCCATAGACCTCGGCCACCAACGGGCTCATTACCGGCGGCCCGGGAGGGACCTCCACAACCTGGATGCGCGCGCCATGGGCGGCGGCGATCTTCTCCAGCGCCGGGCGCAGGCGCTGTGCAATCGCGTGGCTCTTGTCGTTGCGCTGGTGCTTGTCGACCAGGTTGACCTGCAGATCGCCCTGCTCGGCGTCGGCGCGCAGATAGTACTGGCGCACCAGACCGTTGAAGGTGATCGGGCTGGCCGTGCCGGCATAGGCTTGCAGGTCGGTGACCTCGGGCTGGCCGGCCAGGAATGTGCCCATGTCCTGCAGGGCGGCGGCAGTGGCCTCAAGCGGTGTACCGGCCGGCATCTCGACCACCACCTGGAACTCCGACTTGTTGTCGAAGGGCAGCATCTTCAGCACGACCCACTGCACCACCGCCAGGCCGACCGACAAGACCAGCGCGGCGAGGATGCCGCCCAGCAGCAGCCAGCGCTTGCGGGCACTGCGCAGCAGGGGTTCCAGCAGGCCGGCGAACACGCCGCCGAGCCTGGCGCCGACGCCCGCGGGCGCGTCTGCAGCATGCCCACCGTGGTGCGGCTTCATCAGTTTCAACGCCAGCCAGGGGGTGACCGTGAAGGCGATCGCCAGCGACAGCGCCATGCCCATGCTGGCATTGATGGGGATGGGGCTCATGTACGGGCCCATCAGGCCGCTGACGAAGGCCATCGGCAGCAGCGCCGCGATCACGGTCAGCGTGGCCAGGATGGTCGGGCCGCCGACCTCGTCCACCGCACCGGGGATGATCTCGCGCAGGCTGCGGCCGGGGAACAACTGCTGGTGACGGTGGATGTTTTCCACCACCACGATCGCGTCGTCGACCAGGATGCCGATCGAGAAGATCAGCGCGAACAGTGACACCCGGTTGAGCGTGAAGCCCCAGGCCCAGGAGGCGAACAATGTGGCGGTCAGTGTGAGGATCACCGCGGCGCCGACGATGACCGCTTCGCGCCGACCCAGCGCCACACCCACCAGCAGGATCACCGACGCGGTGGCGAAGGCCAGCTTCTGGATCAGTTTGTTGGCCTTGTCGGCGGCGGTTTCGCCGTAGTTGCGGGTGACGCTGACCTCGACCCCGTCGGGGATCACGCTGCCCTTGAGCTCTTCGATGCGGGCCAGGGCGGCGGCGGCCACGTCCACGGCGTTCATGCCCGGCTTCTTGGTGACGGTCAGTGTGAGCGCCGGCAGCGCCTGACCTGCGCCGGGGGCCGAAGCGCCGCGTGCGGCACCCGGCATGTGCCAGACATGGTGGCTGGGCTGGGCTGCGCCATCGCGGATGCGGGCCACTTCACGCAGGTAGACCGGCTTGCCAGCGTGGGTGCCGACGATGACGTCACCGACGTCGTTGGCACTGCGCAGGAACTCGCCGGTCTCGATGGCCAACATGCGCTCGTCACCGGGCTGCGCCACACGACCGGCGGGCATGGACAGATTGGCGGCGCCCAGCGTGCCGCGCAGCCGCTGCAGGTCGACGCCACGTTCGCGCAGGCGCGAGGGATCGAGCTCGACCATCACCGCCCGCCCGGGGCTGCCAATGGTCTGCACCTCACGGCTGCCGGGCACGCGCTTGAGTTCGGCCTCCATGGTGTGCGCCACGCGCTGCAGATCCAGCGCCGGGCGGCCGTCGACGGCCCACAGCGTGACGGCCAGCACCGGCACGTCATCGATCCCCTTGGGCCGAACGATGGGCGCCATCGTGCCCAGGCCGGCGGGCAGCCAGTCCTGGTTGGCGTTCAGCACGTCGTACAGACGCACCAGCGCTTCGGTGCGCGGCACGCCTACCTTGAACTGCACCGTCAGCACGGCCACGCCGGGGCGGGCCACCGAGTAGGTGTGCTCGATGCCGGCGATCTGCGACAGTGCCTGCTCGGCGGGACGCGCCACCAGGGCCTGCACATCTGCTGCGCTGGCCCCCGGGAAGGGGATCAGCACATTGGCCATCGTCACATTGATCTGCGGCTCTTCCTCGCGCGGCGTGACCAGCACGGCGAACAGGCCCAGCAGCAGGGCCACCAGGGCCAGCAGTGGCGTGATCGCGTTGGACTGGAAGGCTGCAGCCAGTCGACCGGAGACGCCCATCGGTAGGGGATCGGGACGGAGATCGCTCATGCCGACGGTCCTCAGCGCGCCGCCGGGGTGGCATCGGACAGGCCGGCGCGCACGGCATCTGCAGCGATCAGCTCGCCTGCCTTCAGCCCGGCCAGGACCTCGACCTGCTGGCCCAGGCGGCTGCCCAGGCGCACTGCGCGCAGCACAAAGCGCTGCTCGCGTACGACGTAGACCGCTTCCAGTTCACCCCGTTGCAGCACGGCGGACGCCGGGATGCTGAGGCTGCTCGCGGCGCCGTCGGCACTGGGCATCGTGCCGTCGAAGCGGACGCTGACACTCTGGCCCGGTGTGGCCTGGGCGCTGGATGGCAGGTCCAGCCGCCACTCAATGGTTTGCGACACCGGATCGGTGGTGGGCAACTCGGTGCTGCGCAGGGGCGTCAGCCATTGGCCATCCGGCAACTGGACCTGGCGTGCTGTGGCCTGGCGGGCCGCGGCCGAGCGTGATGCCGGCACCTGCACCACGGCACGCAGCGCCCCGGGCGCGTAGAGCGTCAGGATGGGGCGGCCAGGGGTCGCCAGATCGCCGGCTTCCAGGTGGGTGGCCAGCACCACGCCATCGAACGGCGCAGTCACCGCACTGAAGTCGCGGGCCAGAGCGGCCTGGCGCCGGCCTCCCAGTGCCGCCTGCAGGCTGGCCTGGGCGGCCTTGAGCTGGGTTTCTGCCATGTCCAGCGCCGCCTGGCTGACGAAGCCCTTGGCCCGCAGGTCGCGGGTGCGTTCTGCGCTGACCTGGGCATTGCGCAACTCGGCTTCGGCCTGCAGCACGCCACCCTCGCTGCGGCTCAGTGCGGCGGCCGGCTCGCGATCGTCGATGCGCGCCAGCAACTGACCTGCCTTGACGCGGTCGCCCGCCTTGACGTTCAGCGCCAGGACGCTGCCAGAGGCCTGGGCTGCCACGGTCGCCTGGCGCAGCGCCTGGATGGTGGCCGACAACTCCAGCCCCTGGTGGGCCGTGGCCTGACCGACCTGGATCAACGGCACTGGAGCGGCCCAGGCCGCGGGCGTGGCCATGCCTGCCAGCAGGCCCAGGGCAAGAAGGGGCAGCAGCGCTCGGCGCCGCTGGCTCGGGATGGAGGTGGTCTTGATACCCATGCCGGTATCCTATCAGATACGGGTAGGGGTATCAAACCCAATGAGATATCAGGGTTTACCCTGAATCACCACTGGGCCATCACCCGCCCTTTGACGACCTTGCTAGGGAGCCGTTTGAGCGGGCTGTTGCCCGTCTTGATGCACTGACCGGTGTGGGCATCGAAGGCCCAGTCATGCTTGGGGCAGGTCAGGGTATGGCCCTTCAGCGCCAGCTCGGGCATGTCGGTGCCCTGGTGCGGGCAACGGCTGTCGTACACCGTCACCGAGCGCCCTTGACGATACAGGAAGAGGCCCCGACCGTGGGCCTCGGTGCGGCAGACCTCGCCGTCATTGAGCGACTTGAACTCGCCCACTTCCCGCCACTCGGTCTGGCCGTGCAGTGCGGCCGGGTCGAACTCGGGGATGCCCATCTCCAGGATCTGGTCCACCGCCCAGACGATCTTGGCCAGGCCCAGCGTGGGAAAGGCCATCAGCAGCGCATCAAGCACCTCCATCGGTGTGCAGCCTTCGCGCAGCGCACGGTTGAGGTACTGGCGAAAGCCGCGCGAAGTCTGGGCGTCGACCTTGGTGATCACCGAGATCAGGTTGCGGGTCTTGGGGTCCAGGTGGGTGCCGCACTGCTTGAGGAAAGCGAAGTAGTGGCTGACCGCATCGGGGCGGGCCTTGACGAGGTAGGCGAGGGCGTCACTCATGGGGTGCTGGGATGGACAGAAGGAACGTGGACGAGGACCGGGCACTCGGCCAGGCCGATGATCTTCTGGGTCACGCCGCCGATCCAGACCTTGTGGCTGGGTCCGGGTCCACGGCGGCCGACGACGATCAGGTCGGCACCGCGTTGCTGCGCCAACGACAGGATCAGATCGGCTGGACGCCCCTGCGCGGCGTGGGCTTCGGCGGCGACGCCTTGGGCCTTGGCCAGGCTCAGCACCTCGTCCAGCACGGCCTGGGGCGAAGCGCCCACCGAGACCGCCAGCAAGGGCAGGCCGCATTCGGCTGCGACGGCCAGCGCCGACTGGACCAGACCCGGGTCAGCATGGTCGGGATCAATCGCCAGCAGCACTTGCCGTGACCACAGGCGCGCATCGCGCGGCGCCACCACCACGCTGCAGGGCGCCCGCGAGACCACCCGACCCACCATCTCGCCGAACATCAGCCGGGCCAGCAGGCCTCGCCGCCCACGACGGCGGATCACCAACAGATCGGCCTGGCATTCGGCAGCCTGTACGATGATCTCGGCGTCGAGTTCGCTGCCATGGCGCACATGCGGCCGCAGCGTCACGTCCTGGGCCTCGGCCAGGGCCTGCAACTCATCCAGGTGGGCGCGAGCCTGCGCATCGTGGCGCTCGGCCAGCTCGGGTGCGACGGACTCGTACTCTGCGTTGCTGATCAACGGCAGCACGACGTCCAGCGGCATGCCGCAGCGCCGGGCCATGGCCAGCGCCAGCACTTCGGCGCCGGCGTCCTGGGGGGTGTGCTCGGTGGCCAGCAGCAGGCGCTGGAAGACATGACTCATCATGGACTCCTTGGCATCAGTGCCCGGCACCGATGATGCCCGAAGCCGCCAGCAACAGCACGGCCACCTGCAACAGTGCCAGCGCAGCGGCCCCCCGTTCGCCCCGGCGCCAGTAACTGAGCGCCACGATCAGCAGGGCAGGCAGCGAACAGGCTGCCAGCAGCGCGATGCCCAGCAGGGTGGTCATGTCCGAGTGCGACAACTGGCCGAACCAGCCCCAGCCGGTGGGCACACCCGTGTGCTGCAGGTAGTCGCGCGCTGACAGATGCCAGAGGCCAGCCAGTTCGCGGCGGTGCACCAGTGGCGACCAGAGTCCGGCCAGGTAGGCCGCAAATCCGGCCAGCATCACCACCAGCGCCACCTGGTTGCCACGGGCCAGCCAGCGGGCATAGGCGGCCTGCTCCGGGTCCAGTGGGGGCTTCGGGGGAGGAGACGATGCGTTCATGGTGATGTCTTGGGGCCTGGGTCCGGCGTTCAGGCCCACAGGCCCAGTCCCTTGAGCAGCGCACGCAGGCCGGCGAACAACAGCACGGCGATCACCATGCGGCGGATCACCGAGCCCTTGAGCACATCGAGCAGCCGCGCACCCATGCGGGCCCCCAGCATCATGCCGGCCACCGAAGGCACGGCAATCATGGGCAGCACAGCGCCCTTGTTGATGTAGACCCAGGCAGCGGCCGAGTCGACCAGCGACAGCACCAGGCCCGAGGTGCCGGCAGCCACCTTGAGCGGCGCGCCCATCAGCAGGTTCAGCGCCGGCACGTTGGCCCATCCGGCACCGATGCCGAACATGCCGGCCATCACGCCGATCACCAGGAACAGTGCCAGCCCGAGCGGGGTGCGGTGGACGCGCCACTCCACGGGCTGACGCGTCGCGCCGTCGATGAAGACGCCATGCAGCGACAGTGCCCGCCCCAGCGCATCGCTGGCGGGGACGTTCGGCCGTTCGGACTTGCCAGCCAGAAACATCAGGGCCACGATGCCCAGCACCGTGCAGCCCAGGGCCACCTGGATGGTCGAGGCCGGCATCGCCAGGCCCAGCAGTGCACCGAAGATGGAACTCAGTGAGGCCAGCAGCGCCAGCGGCATGGCCAGACGCAGATGGCCCAGGCCGCCCCGCAGCAGCGTGGGCGCTGCGGCCAACGCACTGGCCAGCGCCACCAGCAGGCCGGCGCCGCGGACGAAGTCGAGGTGAAAGGGAAAGAACCCGCCGATGATCGGCACGAACAGCGTGCCACCGCCAATGCCTGCGGGAACGGCAATCAGGCCCATCAGGAAGCAGGCCAGAAACAGCTCCAGGGGTGTCCACCACCAGGCCGTATCGACCTGCCCAGCGGGCGGTGCCGCCCATGCCACGCCAGCGCTCAGCAACACCAGCGCGGCCACCAGCCAGGGCAGCCAGGCCGCCGTCCGGGCCGCGTCGGTGCGGCGCAGCGGGCCGACCCTCACGCCGACCTCTGGTAGTACAGGTTCTGCGGATGGCTGGACTGGGCGAAGAAGAACCAGCGCTCCAGCAACAAGCCCAGATACTGGACCACGAAGGCCACGGGCAGCAGCATCGGGTAGCTGATCGACAGGGCCAGCAGCAGCAGCGGCAGTGCGAAGGCCAGAACCAGGAAACCGTTGCGCGCAAGGACCATCACGGCCTGTGGCTGGCCATGAAAGAATTCGCGCGTGTTGAACGAGCCACCCAGGAAGCCGGTGGCGATCTGCACGATGTGCGGGTGGCGGATGCCGATGGCTGTCTGCAGTGTCGATCGCGGCCGCAGGCGGGCATTGCGGCGCAGCGACAGGCTGCGGCTGACGGCACCGGCCACGGTCAGGGTGATGGCGATCAGCACATAGGGCGGTGCCAGCTCGGCTTGGCGCAGGGCCGCCAGCGCAGCGGCCAGCGTGGCGCCCGAGGCGCATCCCAACAGCACATAGTTGACCAGGGTGTAGGCGCTGGCCCATTCCTGGAGGAACTTCAGCGAGGCGTAGATCATCGCGGTGCAGAGGAACAGCACCACGCACGCCAGCGCACCCAGCAGCGCCCAGACCGCCGCGCCGGGCCAGCCCATGGCCAGGCTGGCCGTCCAGCACAGCACGCTGCCCATGAAGACGGGCAATGCGATCACCTCGCGCGACAGCCATGAGGTGCGCCACATCGTGGCCGCACGCCAGGCCCGCTCGGGATGGCCCAGGTGAAAGAACGAGGCGAACAGGCCCAGGGCGGCCAGCACCAGGCACACGACGCCCCCGAGGATCAGGAACTCGGTGTGTGCCAGCCCCAGTGCCTGGGAGCCGACGAGCAGCAGGAACAGCCCCTGTGCGGCGCCGATCAGGGTGGTCAGGAAGATGACGGAGAAGGCGGGCTTCATGTCGCGTAGTCCTCGGATCCCGGGGCGCCGAGCTGCGGCAGCTCGGGCTGCTGCCCGTCGATCTTCAGTGGGTTGTCGGCGCGAACCAGGTCGTCCGGGCGAATCGTCATGGCGGTGCGCTGACGCGGCAGGTAATGGTTGGAGGGCCTGGTGTTCCACTCGGGCATCAGCGCATAGCCGCCGCGCTCGCGGATGGCCACGGAGACCTCTGAGTCGGGGTCATGCACGTCACCGAACAGACGGGCGCTGGCCGGGCAGGCCAGCACGCAGGCAGGCTTGCGGCGATCCTCGGGCAGGCTCTGGTCGGTGACCCGGTCCACGCAGAGTGTGCACTTGGTCATGACCTTGCGGTCCTCGTCGAACTCGCGGGCGCCATAGGGGCATGCCCAGGAGCAGTACTTGCAGCCGATGCACTTGTCGTAGTCGACCAGCACGATGCCGTCTTCGGCCCGCTTGTAGCTGGCGCCGGTGGGACACACCGGCACGCAGGGTGGGTCCTCGCAATGCAGGCAGCTCTTGGGAAAGTGGACGGTCTGGGTGTTCGGGAAGCTGCCGACCTCGAAGGTCTGCACCCGGTTGAAGAATGTCCCGCTGGGGTCGGCGCCGTAGGGCTTGTCGTCGGTCAGCGGGCCAGCGCTGCCGGAGGTGTTCCACTGCTTGCAGCTGGTGACGCAGGCATGGCAGCCCACGCACACATTCAGGTCGATGACCAGGGCGAGCTGGGTCATGCCGCGTCTCCCTTGCTCTTGCGGCCGGCCCACCAGCCACGGCGCCGGGGTGCTGGTGTCATGCCGGGCACCGGCTGCATCGTCTCGAAGCGCGGCCAGGTCTCGCCTGGTTCGTCGGGGTCGGCCGGGCGGATGCGCACCCTCACGTCGTACCAGGCGGCCTGGCCGGTGATCGGGTCACTGTTCGAGACCGTGGCGCCGCCGGCAGTGGGCAGCTCTTCCTTGATCAGGTGGTTGAGCAGGAAGCCCTTGCGTGACTCGTTGGCGTCGCCGTCCAGGCTCCAGGCGCCGCTGGCCTTGCCGATGGCGTTCCAGGTCCAGACGGTGCCCGGCTCGACGGCCTCGGTGTGCTTGCACAGGCAGCGCACCTTGCCCCAGGGCGACTCGACCCACATCCAGGCGCCGTCGGCGATGCCGGCCGCCAGCGCGGTGGCGGTGTTGACCATCAGATGGTTGTGCGTGTGGATCTGGCGCAGCCAGGCGTTCTGGGAGTCCCAGGAGTGGTACATGGCCATCGGGCGCTGGGTCACCGCATTGAGCGGGAAGGCGCGCGTGTCCACCGCCTGCGACTCCAGCGGGGCATAGTAGAAGGGCAGCGGGTCGAAGAAGGTGTCGACTCGCTGGCGCAGGCGATCGGGCGGCTGGCGACCGGGTTGCTTGCCCTGCGCGGCCAGACGGAAACGCTGCATGAACTCGGAGTACAGATGGATGACCACCGGATCGCGGTCACGCCGCAGACCGGTCTGCTGGGCCCAGTCCATGTAGCCCTGGTTCCAGTTGCGCATGTACTGGTGCGACGGCGGCAGCACCAGATGGTGCACGCAGTTGTTCTGGGCGTACATCTCCCACTGCCGCGGGTTGGGCTCGCCCCGCATGCTCTTTTCACCGCCCTTGCCTCGCCAGCCGGTGAGGAAGCCGATGCCCGAGCCAGGTGCCGTCTCGTAGTTGATGACGAAGTCGGGATAGTCGCGGAACTTGCGGCTGCCGTCAGCGTGGGTGAAGGCCGGGAACTTGAGTCGGCTGGCCAGTTCGACCAGCACATCCTGGAAGGGCTTGCACTCGCCGGTGGGCGGCAGCACCGGGATGCGCACTGAGTCGACCGGGCCGTCGAACTCGGAGATCGGTCGGTCGAGCATCGACATGCAGTCGTGGCGCTCAAGGTAGGTGGTGTCGGGCAGGATCAGATCGGCAAAGGCCGTCATCTCGCTTTGGAAGGCGTCGCAGACCACCAGGAACGGGATCTTGTACTCCCCCGACTCGTCCTTGTCGTTGAGCATTTTGCGGACCTCGGACGTGTTCATCGTCGAGTTCCAGGCCATGTTGGCCATGAAGATCAGCAAGGTGTCGATGCGGTAGGGATCGCCGCGCCAGGCGTTGGTGATGACGTTGTGCATCAGCCCGTGGGCCGACAGCGGGTACTCCCAGGAGAAGCCCTTGTCGATGCGCACCGGCTCACCGGCGGCGTCGACGAACAGGTCCTGCGGGCTCTCGACCCAGCCCAGCGGTGCGCCGTTCAGCGGCGTGTTGGGCTGCACGGCCTCGGGGCCCTTGGGCGGCCGCGCATTGGGCGGCACGGCGCGCGGGTAGGGCGCCTTGTGTCGGAAGCCCCCGGGCCGGTCGATCGTGCCCAGCAGGCTCATCAGGATGGCCAGCGAGCGGATGGTGTGAAAGCCGTTGCTGTGCGCCGCCAGGCCGCGCATGGCGTGGAAGGACACCGGGTTGCCGGTGACCGTGTCGTGCTGCTTGCCCCAGCAGTCGGTCCAGGCGATCGGCAGCTCGATGCGCTGGTCGCGCGCCGTGACGCCCATCTCATGGGCCAGGCGACGGATGGTGGCGGCCGGGATGCCGGTGATCTCGGCGGCCCATTCCGGCGTGTAGGCCCTGACGCGCTCTTCCAGCAACTGGAAGGCTGGCACCGCCGGCGTGCCATCGGGCATCTGGTAGTGGCCCAGCAGCGCCGGGTCGGCGCCTTCGGTGTGCTCGGCCACCGCCTGCTGGCTCAGCCGGTCCCACCAGTAGAAGTTGTGCGGACGCAGCGGGTTGCGGATGTCGCCCTCGGTGTTGCGCAGCATCAGGCCGAAGTCGTCGCTGGCGCTGTCCTGGTTCACCAATTGGCCGGCGTTGGTGTAACGGGCGATGAAGTCGCGGTCGTACAGACCCAGTGCAATGACCTCGTGGATGATGGCCAGCAACAGCGCGCCGTCGGTGCCGGGCTTGATGGGCACCCATTCGTCGGCGATGGCGGCATAGCCGGTGCGCACCGGATTGACCGCGATGAAGCGGCCGCCATTGCGCTTGAACCGGGCCAGTTGCACCTTCATCGGGTTGGAGTGGTGGTCCTCCGCGGTGCCGATCATCACGAAGAGCTTGCTGCGCTCCAGGTCGGGACCGCCGAACTCCCAGAACGAGCCGCCGATCGTGTAGATCATGCCGGCCGCCATGTTGACCGAGCAGAAGCCGCCATGCGCCGCGTAGTTGGGCGTGCCGAACTGGCGTGCGAACAGGCCGGTCAGGGCCTGCATCTGGTCGCGCCCGGTGAACAGCGCGAATTTCTTGGGATCGGTGGCGCGCAGTTGGCGCAGCCGCTCCTCCAGCATGCCGAACGCCTCGTCCCAGGAGATCGGCTCGTACTGGTTGTCGCCGCGCTCGGTGCCCGCCTTGCGGCGCAGCGGCTTGAGCAAGCGGGCCGGCGAGTACTGTTTCATGATGCCCGACGAGCCCTTGGCGCAGATCACGCCCTGGTTCAGCGGGTGATCGGGGTTGCCCTCGATGTAGCGGACCTCACCGTCGCGCAGGTGCACCCGGATGCCACAGCGGCAGGCGCACATGTAGCAGGTGGTGTCCTTGGTTTCGGTGCGGGCTCCCGGCTGCGGGTTCGCAGTCGGGTCGTGCAGCGGAATGGCTGTCATGGCGTTGCCGGCGATCGCCGTGGCAGCGTCGCGCTAGGTCAGGGCCGTGTCCGGCCGGGTTGTCTCCTGGATCGGGATTGGGCCCATCCCCCCGGGATGCGTCTATTCCCACGAACGGGAAGCGAGGCTACCCCATACGGGTAGTGGGGGTTTTTACCAACAGGGGTCTTGATGCCGCGCAGGGTATATGGTTGTTCCCTATGCCGAGGCTTGGCCCGTCGGTATTAAATAAGCGGATGCGAATATCCTCCCTGCCTGCCACCGATGCCGCACTGCAGCCAGTGCCTGGCGCCGGTCTGCTGGCCGAGATCACGGCCGACCTGGCCTCGGGCCACGACCTGGCCGATTTGCTGCGCCGCTTTCTTGAGCCGGTGGTTCAGCTGGCCGGTGCGCAGGCCGGCGCGGTGCGTGCGCTGAGCGAAGATGGTCTGGCGCTGCGCCTGATCGGACAGGTCGGCCTGCCGGCCCAGGTGGCCGGGCATGAGCAGGTGGTCAACAGCCAGTGCGGTGTCTGCGGCGAGGCCGCCTGGGAGCACCGCAGTGCGTGGAGCGCCGACATGCAGTCCTGCAACGCGCATTGCGGCAGCGATGGCGATGGCAGCTTCTTCGGGGGCGGCTGCCGCCGCGTGCTGGCGGTGCCGCTGCAACGGCGCGAGCGCGTGCTGGGCGTCTACAACCTGTTTTTCGGGCCGGGCGTCGAGCCCTCGCCTGAGGTGCAGACCATGCTGCGCGCGATCGGTGACCTGCTGGGCCTGGCCATGGACAACGCCCGCCTGGAGCGCGAGAACCTCCAGGCCATGATCATCGCCGAGCGCCAGGCCATGGCCGCCGAGGTGCACGACGCCGTGGCCCAGAGCCTGGCCTACATCAAGATGCGAATGCCCTTGCTTCAGGAGTCGATCGAGGCCTGCGATCAGGCGCGCGCCGCCTCCTATGTGGATGATGTGCGCCGCGCCACCAGCGAAGCACACGCCAGCCTGCGTGAGGTGCTGGCGCATTTCCGTGCACCGGCGCCGCAGCGTGGGCTGCTGCCCGCACTGGCCGATCTGGCCGACCACTTCCCGGGACGTTTTGGCCTGCCGCTGCGCTACCAGAACCATGCACCTCGGCTGACGCTCAGCGCCGACCAGGAGGCGCAGGCGTTTCACATCATCCAGGAGGCCTTGGCCAACGTCGCCCGCCACGCGCAGGCGCGCAACGCCTGGCTGACCGTGTCGGTCAGTGAGGGCGAGATCGGCTTCACGGTAGACGACGACGGCCGAGGGGCCGACTGGGCCCATGTCCCTGGACCGGCCGACGATGTCGGTCACCACGGTCTGCAGATCATGCGCGAGCGGGCCCGCCGTCTGGGCGGCCACCTGGACATCGGTCCGCGCGCCGAAGGCGGTACCCGGGTGCATCTGGCTTTTCCTGCTCCCCAGTCCGCCCGATGAGCGCTGTTCGATGAGTTCGGAATCAGCGGTTCGCATCGTCCTGGTGGACGACCATGCGCTGTGCCGAAATGGCCTGACCGACCTGCTTACCCACCGGGGGGGCATGCGGGTGCTGGCGTCTACCGGCGATCCCGCGCAGGTGGTGCCGCTGCTGCGCGAGCACACGCCCGATCTGGTGGTGCTGGACCTGCGCATGCCCAGCACCGATGGCCTGACCCTGCTGCGCCAGGTGCGCGCCGAGGGCGTGCAGACGCCGGCCCTGATCCTGACCATGAGCGACGCCGAGGAGGATCTGGCCGCCGCCCTGCGGGCCGGCGTGCGGGGATACCTGCTCAAGGACATGGAGCCTGAGGACGTCATTGCGTCGATTGGCCGGGCCGCACGGGGCGAGCTGACGGTGGCGCCGGCCATGACCCTCAAGCTGGCCCAGTTGCTGCAATCAGGTCCCAAGGGCAACGAGCGGGACGAGATGCTGGCCTCGCTGACCGACCGCGAGCGGCAGATCCTGGAACGTCTGGCCTTGGGCGAGAGCAACAAGACCATTGGCCGCGCGCTGGACATCAGCCACGACACTGTCAAGCTGCATGTGCGCCACATCCTGGCCAAGCTGCACCTGAGTTCACGCGTGGAAGCGGCGGTGTTTGCCGTTGAAGCCCGCACCGCGCAGCGCGAGGTGGGCGAACCCCTGCCGAGGCGCCGCTGATCTGCGAAGCGGCTGAGCCCAGGGTCAGGCCGTGACCGCGCGGGTCTGAACCCCTGGCTCAAACCACTGCATCATCGGATGCAGGCTGACCACCGTGCCGACGATGATCAGCGCCGGCGATTGCAGGCCGGCATCGATCACGCGCTGCGCCAGATCAGCCAGGGTGCCGCAGACCACCCGCTGCTGCGCGGTGGTGCCCTGCTGGACCACCGCAGCCGGCATGCTGGCCGGCAGTCCATGCTGCTGCAACTGGTGGCAGATGTCGGGCAGGGCCGACAGACCCATGTAGATCACCAGGGTTTGTCGCTGTCGGGCCAGGCCGGCCCAGTCCAGCTCGGCGCTGCCGTCTTTCAGGTGGCCGGTGACAAAGACACAGGCCTGGGCATGGTCGCGGTGGGTCAGCGGAATCCCAGCATAGCTGGACACGCCGCAGGCCGCGGTGATGCCGGGCACCACTTCGAAAGGCACGCCATGGGCGGCCAGGACCTCGATCTCCTCGCCGCCGCGGCCGAAGACGAAAGGGTCGCCGCCCTTGAGCCGCACCACGCGCCGGCCTTCGCGGGCCAGGCGCACCAGCAACTCGTTGATGCCCTCCTGCGGCAGACTGTGGCGGGCCATCTGCTTGCCGACATAGAGCTGCTGGGCGTCGGGGTGGGCCAGCGCCAGCACCTCGGCCGACACCAGGTGGTCGTAGACCAGCACCTCGCATTGGCCCAGCAGACGCAGGGCGCGCAAGGTCAGCAGTTCGGGGTCGCCGGGGCCGGCGCCCACCAGGGCGACGTGGCCGCAGGGCAGGGCCGGCGAGGCGCCAGGGACGGACAGGGCGAGCTGGCAGTTCATGCTCAGGTCCTCAGGCGCTGCGGCAATGGCCACATCCGCCGCTGCCACAGCCGCCTCGGGCCGCCTTGTCGGCGTCGGTGGCACAGTGTTGCGGTGGGACGAAGATGAAGGCCGGCTGACCGGGTTCCAGTTCCACGAAGTCCAGCGTCGTGCCAGCCAGCAATGCCTGGCTGGCTGGTGCCACCAGAACCACCAGGCCGTCGAACTCCAGGTTCAGGTCGTCGTCGGTCGGGTCATCGAAGCCCATGCCGTAGTCCAGGCTGCCGTCGCTGCCCTGGCGGGCGGCCACCCGGAGCGCGGCCCCCTCGCAGCCGGACTGGCTGGCCGACCAGCGGATCTGGGCCACAGCGGCCTCACTGAGCGTCAACATGGGAGCTGTCTCCATGGGGTTGGGAAGCCGCGGCAACGAGGTGCCGGGCCTGGCGGGTGGCTTGGCGCCACTGCCGAACCTGGGCCACGAAGTGCTCAGGCCAGCGGGTGCCCGCCGCATGCCGCAGGTGGGTGTAGGACGCCAGGCATTGGCGCACCAGGACACCGTCGTTCGTGCCGTCGATGCCATGGCCCCGGCTGACCCGCCACGCATAGCGCGTGCCCTCTGGCAAGCCGTCGAGCCGGGAGTGATGGAACTCATGGCCGCGCCACTGCACGGCTGCGCCGCTCGCCACGCGCTCACCCAGCCAAGGGTGGTGCTCGGTGGCCTCGACATGCACATAGCCCCGTCCGACCGGTCGGGCCTGCATGGTCACCTCGCCAGGGATGACGCCCACCATCTCGGCCTCGCGGCCTTTCCAGTGGATACGCCGCGACAGGTACATCAGGCCCCCGCACTCGGCATAGGTGGGAAGGCCGGCATCCACGGCGGCGCGGATCGACGCGCGCATGCTGTGGTTGGCCGACAGCGGGCCGAGGAACATCTCGGGGAAGCCGCCGCCGATGAACAGGCCGTCCATGCCGGCGGGCAGGGCCGGGTCGAGCAGGGTGTCGAAGAAGCACAGCTCGGCCCCTGCGGCCTGCAGGGCCGCGAGGTCGTCGGCATAGTAGAAGCCGAAGGCGGCGTCGCGCGCCACGGCTATCCGGACCGGGTCGGCGCAGGGGAGGACGCTGGGCGCGGGTGGCGGCCAGTGCAGGGCAGGCTCCTGTGCAGGTGCCTGTCGGGGTGCACAGCGCGCGATCAGCGTGCTCAGGTCGACCTGCTGGTCCACCGCATGTGCCAGCGCACCGATGCGGGTGTGGGCATCGGCGACCTCGGCGTCGGGCATCAGGCCCAGGTGGCGCTCGTCCAGCGCAATGGCGGGGTCATGCTGAACGGCACCCAGCACCGTCAGGTCGGTGTAGTGCTCGATCACTGCGCGCAGCTTGGCCTCGTGGCGTGAGCCGCCCAATTGGTTCAGGATCACGCCGGCAAAGCGCATCTCGCGGTCGAATGCCTGGTAGCCCAGCAGCAGCGGCGCTATGCCGCGGGTCATGCCACGCGCATCGATCACCAGCACCACCGGCAGATCCAGCAGCCGGGCGAGTGCGGCATTGCTGTTGCTGCCATCCAGCGACAGGCCGTCGTAGAGGCCCTTGTTGCCCTCGACGAAACCGACATCGGCGCCCACCATCCGTGACAACACGGCATCGCGGATGTCAGCCTCGGTCATGAGGTAGGGGTCGAGGTTGATGCAGTCGCGGCCGCTGGCGCGGGACAGCCACATCGGGTCGATGTAGTCCGGGCCCTTCTTGAAGGTCTGCACGCGCAGGCCTCGGCGGGCCATGGCGGCCGCGAGCCCGATGCTCAGCGTGGTCTTGCCTGAGGACTTGTGCGCCGCCGAGACCATCCACATCGGGGCGGTGGCGGCGATCAGGGGCAGCGAGGGGGCCATGGACTGGATGTCAGTGGTCCGTGTCGGACAGTTCGTCCTGGGGCAGGAAGTCGAGCACCCGCACACCCACGGTGGTCAGCAGGAAGGCCACCGCCAGGCCACCCAGTCCCAACAGGGCTTCCCAGATGCTGGGCACGTAGCGGCTGATCTGTCCGTCGCCGAAGCTGGACTGCACGCTGTGGCCGGGGAAGATCTCCAGCGGGAAGGCCTGGCCGCCGATGATGAAGACGTACAGGAAGGCAAAGCCGCCCAGTACCGACAGCACAGCCGCCAACAGCATGCTGCGCGGCCCGCCCATCCATGGCAGGTAGAGCAGGGCCACCGGCACGAGGGTGCCAACCAGGAACCAGCCGCCCCAGAACAGCATGGAGTACAGCTCGCCACCGTCGCGGCCGAGCAGGATGAAGAGTTCGAAGGCCGACTGTCGGGCGAAGTACAGGTTGGTGAGGTGGTAGACCGCCACCAGGTAGGCCGAGGCGATCAGGAACAGTGCCAGCAGACGCGACATGCGCTGCCGCGTGGCCTCGACCAGCACCTGATCGTTCCAGCGATACATGGCCGACTGCACGATCAGGAATACCGCCAGGCCCCAGCCGAAACTCAGCACGATGAACAGGGGCGCCAGCACCGCTGACTGGTAGGCCTGGCGCGCCACCAGGAAACCGAAGATCGAGCCAGTGCCGGTGGTCAGCACGAAGCGCCAGGCCAGCGCGGCAATGCCGGCGGTGCGTGACCAGGGATTCAGCCGGCGCTCGAACATGGTCCACAGGTAGACCGCGACGATGCCAAACATGCCCGAGTACAGGAAGACGTTCCAGGCGAAGACCGAGCGGAAGTTGTAGTGGGTGGCGGCCACGATGACACGGTCGGGCCGGCCCAGATCCAGCATCAGCACGAACAGGCCGCCGGCCAGCATGGCCAAGGTCAGCAGGCCCGACAACGGCGCCCGGCGCTTGTAGAGGCTGCGGCCGAAGACGGAACCGATCGAGGCCACGTTCAGTGCGCCCGAGGCGGCCACGATCAGGAAGATGGCAAACACATGCGGCAGTCCCCAGACCACCTGGTTGTCCATGCCGCTGATCACGTGGCCATGGTGTTCCATCGACGCCGCGGCGAACAGCCCCAAGGCGACGCCGGCACCTCCCAGCACCAGGAGCACATAGAAAAGACGCTCGCGCAGGGTGTAGAGCCCCGGCGAGAGGCGTTGCATCGACGGCAGGGTGGCGGCCATGTCAGGTCCTCGGGCTCTCAGAGGCCGGTGTAGCGAACGCCCGGATCCAGGCGAAGGTCGGCGCGCAGCGCCACGCTGGACACCTCACGGATGCGCCGGGAGATGGCGCTGTCGGGGTCATTCAGGTTGCCGAACACGATGGCGCCGTGGCCTGCCTTGGTACAGGCTTCGGCGCAGGCGGTCATGGTCTCGCCGCGGTCCAGTCGGTGCACGCACAGGGTGCAACTCTCGACGCAGCCCTGGCCGCGCGGCACGTCGGGACTCTGGCCCATGGTGGGTTCATGCACGAAGGAGCGCGCCTTGTACGGGCAAGCCATCATGCAGTAGCGGCAGCCGATGCAGGCATGGCGGTCAACCAGCACGATGCCGTCGGCGCGCTTGAACGAGGCGCCGGTGGGACAGACATCCACGCAGGGTGGCTCGGCGCAGTGCTGGCACATCACGGGCACGCTCTGCTGGCGGCCGGTGGAGACGTCCTTGATCTCGATCTTGCGGATCCATTGCGCCGAGGTGGCGGTGGCCACGGCGGGCAGGCCGTTCTCCTGCTGGCAGGCGGTGACGCAGTCGTTGCAGCCGTCGGCACATTTCGTGGTGTCGATCAGCATGCCCCAGCGCACGGCCTCATTGGCCGACGTGGGCGCTGCGGCGCGCGCCACTTCGAACAGCGTGATGCCTGGAGCCAGCAGCACGCCGCTGCCCAGTGCGGCGGCCAGGAAACCGCGCCGCTTCAGGTCGGTTGGCGTCTTTGCAGAGGGGTCTTGGCAGCTCATGGGCGTTTGGCCAGGCTGGCGGCTTGAGGGCTGGCATGGCTGCTGTGGCACTCGAAGCAGTCGATCTTGACGGCCGAGTAGCTGTGGCAGCTCTGGCAGAAGTCGGTGGGCGCGGCGGCCACGCTGCGGGTGGTGGCACTGGCATGGCAGTCGACGCAGGCCTTCAGGCTCACCGCCGAGCTGCGGTCACCGACGCGGACGGTGCGGTCGCGCTGGTGCTTGAGCAGGTCCATGTGGGTACGACGCATCACGCTGGGCTCGACCACGCACTGGGTGCCGCTGGCGGCCTTGGCTACCGCCGGCACGGGTGTGCGGCCGGACTCACGCACCTGGGACTGGGCCGGTGTGGTCCACCACAGGGCCAGCGCCAGTGCGAGCATCAGCCAGGCGCTGTAGCGCTCCAGCCGGCGGCGCCAGTCGGGCTGCGACCGTACACTCATGGGGTCACTCTCCCAGACCCATCTGGATGTAGCCGGTGGGGCAGACATCACGGCAGATGTGGCAGCCCACGCACTTGCTGTAGTCGGTGTCGACATAGCGGCCGGTGGTGGCCTTGGACTTGGGCACACGGAACACGGCGGTCTGCGGGCAGTAGACGACACAGTTGTCGCACTCGAAGCACTGGCCGCAGCTCATGCAGCGCTTGGCCTCGGCCTGCGCCTGGGCCTCAGTCAGGGCCTGCAGGCGCTCGTCGAAGTTGTTCAGGGCCTGTTCGGCATCCAGGGTCACCACATGGCGCTTGTGGCGCTCGGTGTAGGCGAAGTGACCCAGGAACAGCTCGGTGTGCGGGATGACGTAGCGGTCGGAGCGGTTGTCGAAGTTGTGTACCACGCCAGTATGGCCGTCGGTGCCGCGCAGCGGCTCGGCCACGGTGGTGGGGGCCATGCCTTTCTCGACCAGCTTGCGCATCAGATCGAAGGCGTGCACGTCGATCTTCGGCCGCTTCTCCTGGGCTTCACCGGCGAGGTAGCGGTCGATGCCTTCGGCTGCGATGGCGCCATGGCCGATGGCCGTGGTCAGCAGGTGAGGGCGGATCACGTCGCCACCGGCGAACAGGCCGGGCTGGTTGGCGATCTGGTAGTTCTTGTCGGTGCTGACGGCGCCGCGGCCGTTGTTCAGGAACTCGTAGCCGGTGAAGTCCACCGCCTGGCCGATGGCCGAGACGATCAGGTCGGCCTCAATGTCCTCCTCGGTGCCCTCGACCATCTTGACGTCGAGCTTGCCGCCCACCAGCTTGGCCTCGCAGCGCTGGATGCGCAGCGCCGTGGCGCGGCCACTGGCATCGCGCAGCACCGCGATCGGCGCCATGCCGCCGCGGATGGTGATGCCCTCGGCCAGCGCGTGCTCGACCTCGTGCTTGCTGGCCTGCATCTTGGCAATGTCGAACAGCGATGTCAGGGTGACCTCCGCGCCCTGGCGCGCCGAAGCCTCGGCCACGTCATGTGCCACATGGCCGGCGATCGCCCGCTCGGGGCGGTCGCTCTCGTGGATCTGGTCGATGTGGCCCAGGCGGCGCGCCACGGTGGCCACGTCGATCGAGGTGTCGCCACCGCCAACCACCACCACACGCTTGCCGACATGGCGCATGCGACCGTCGTTGAAGGCCTTCAGGAAGGCGGTGGCGGTGACCACGTTGGGCGCTTCGGCGCCCTCCACGGGCAGCGGGCGGCCGGACTGCGCGCCCATGCCCAGGAAGACGGCGTGGAAGGAGGCGCGCAGTTCCTCCATCGTGATGTCGGTGCCGATGCGGCAGTTCAGGCGCACCTGCACGCCCAGATCCAGGATGCGCTGGATCTCGGCATCGAGCAGGGCGCGGGGTGTGCGGAAGCCCGGGATGCCGTAGCGCATCATGCCGCCGAGCTGGTCGTGGTCATCGAAGATGGTGACCGCATGGCCCTTGCGTGCCAGCTGGTAAGCCGCCGACAGGCCGGCCGGACCACCGCCGATGACGGCAACCGTCTTGCCGGTGCTGGTCTCGGGCTTGGGGAAGGTCAAGCCTTCCTTGATGGCCCAGTCGCCCAGGAAGTGCTCGACCGAGTTGATGCCGACGAAGTCCTCGACCTGGTTGCGGTTGCAGCCGGATTCGCAGGGCGCCGGGCAGACCCGTCCCATCACGCCAGGCAGCGGATTGGCCTCGGTCAGGCGGCGCCAGGCGTACTCCTGCCACCGCATGCCGGCCGGCGGCTTCTCGACGCCGCGCACGATGTTCAGGTAGCCGCGGATGTCCTCGCCGGCCGGGCACGAGCCTTGGCAGGGCGGCGTGCTCTGGATGTAGGTGGGGCACTTGTGCGAGTGGTCGGCATCGAAGATCTGGTCTTGCCAGCGGCCGGGGCGGTGGTCGCCGTCCTTGTAGCGCCGGAAGGTCAGCGGCTGGGCCGGGGCGTTGTTCGTGGACATCGCTTGTCTCCTGGATGTGTTCTGGTTCAGTCCTGGTCGCCCAGGATGATGGCCTTGCTGACGAGCTGGTGGACACCGCCCACCATGCCCATGTCGAATCCATAGGCCGGAAGCACCTTGGTGAACTGGGCCTTGCAGATGGCGCAGATCGTGGCCATGAAGTTCACCTGGTGCCGGTCGACGACGTTCTTCAGCGCTTCCATGCGCGGCAGGGCACCCTTGACACGCAACTCCAGCAGATCGTCTGTCAACAGGCCGCCGCCGCCGCCGCAGCAGAAGGTGGCCTCGTGGATCGTGCCCGGCGCCATGTCGTGGAAGTTGTTGGCCACGGCGCGGATGATCTTGCGCGGGATGACGAACTGGCCGCCGGGCATGTCGCCCATGCGCGAGGCACGGGCCACATTGCACGAGTCGTGGAAGGTGATGATCCTGTCGTCGTTGCGGCTCTTGTCGAACTTCAGCGCGCCCCGCTGGATCAGGTCCCAGGTGAGCTCGCAGATGTGCATTGGCTGCTTGTAGCGGTGGTCCAGCTGGTTCTGCAGCTCGATCGCGAAGGGGTCATTGGCTCCCGCGCCCACACCCACCAGGGTGTTCCAGAAGCTGTAGGCCACGCGCCAGGCGTGCCCGCATTCGCCCACCACGATGCGCTTGACGCCCAGCTCCAGGGCGGCTTCGCGGATGCGCAGCGCGATCTTGCGCAGCTGTTCGTAGTTGCCGATGAACATGCCGAAGTTGCCGGCCTCGCTGGCCTTGCTGGACAAGGTCCAGCTGATGCCGGCGGCATGGAAGACCTTGCCGTAGCCGATCAGACTCTCGACATGCGGTTCGGCGAAGAAGTCGGCCGAGGGCGTGACCAGCAGCACTTCGGCGCCGGCCTGGTCGATCGGGTAGCGCACGGCCACACCGGTCTCTTCCAGGACGTCCTCCTCGAGTCCCAGCAGCGTGTCTTCCAGCGCGGGGCCGGGCAGGCCCAGGTTGTTGCCGATCTTGTGGACCTTGCCGATGATCTCGTTGCCGTACTTCTGGCCCATGCCGATCGAGTCCATGATCTCGCGGGCGGCCATCGTCACCTCGGCGGTGTCGATGCCATAGGGGCAGAAGACCGAGCAGCGGCGGCACTCGGAACACTGGTGGTAGTAGCTGTACCAGTCGTCCAGGACTTCCTTGGTGAGGTCGACGGCTCCGACCAGCTTGGGGAAGTGCTTGCCGGCGAAGGTGAAGTAGCGGCGGTAGACCGCGCGCATCAGGTCCTGGCGGGCCACCGGCATGTTCTTGGGGTCGCCCGTGCCCAGGAAGTAGTGGCACTTGTCGGAGCAGGCCCCGCAGTGCACGCAAGCATCCATGTAGACACGCAGCGAGCGGTACTTGTCGAGCAGTTCGCCCATGCGGGTGATGGCGCGCTGCTCCCAGCCTTCGGTCAGTTCGCCGGGAAAGCCGATGGCCGTCTGGATGGCCGGGCTGGCGACGAAGGGCTTGAGGTGCGCCATGGCGCCCTCGGCCACCAGCGGGATGACCGGGTAGGGCTTGAGCGCGGGAGTCTCGAACTTGGCGGTGGCCATGGCGTGTCAGTGCTTGCGGTCCAGCGCGGCGGCCCAGGCCACCAGGTGGCGGCGCTCGCGCGGGTCGTCGGTCTGGTTGCGCGTCGGGCTGAAGAACAGGCCCGGGGCATGCAGCAGCTTGCTGATCGGGAAGATGATCATCAGCAGTGCCACCAGCGCCAGGTGGATCAGCAGGATGGGCTCGGTGGGCAGCGGCTGGATGTCCAGGCGCATCAGGCCCAGCATGTAGGCCTTGACGGCGACGATGTCGGTGCGGGCCACGAAGCGCGTCAACAGACCGGTGATCGCAATGCCCAGCAGCAGCGCCAGCATCAGGTGGTCCGACGGCGTCGAGATGTAGTGCACCCGGTCGACCAGCCAGCGCCGGGCCCACAGGCCGCCCAGGCCGACCACCATCAGAAAGCCCGCGTAAAGGCCGAAGGGCTGGACCAGCGCCGTCAGGTCCCAGACCGGTTGCTGGAAGTAGCGGCCGTGGCGCAGCAGCACCAGCAACAGCGCCGCATGGAAGCTCCAGCCGAAGATCCAGGTCCATTTGCTGGACTTGAACAGGCTCTCGAACAGGACGGTCTCCCGAGCCAGCCGCATGGCCACGCCGCCCGGGGTGAGGGGGGCCGGCGTGGTGGCGATCTTCAGCGGCGCCGGCGTGCGCCAGTAGCCGCTGATCTTGCGGGCCAGACCCACCACCAGGATGGCCGTGGCGGCGTAGAACAGGATCGCGTAGGCGAGCGAGAGCATCGACACGGGCGAACGCCTTGTCCAGAGAAGTCGGTGTGGCGCGGCACAGGCCGCGCCGCGGCGGTCAGACGCAGCCGGTGGGCTTGGGCAGGCCGGCGATCTTGCAGGCCTGCTTGGCCGGACCGTAGGGGAACAGCTCGTAGAGGTACTTGCTGTTGCCCTTCTCCGGGCCGAGCTGCTTGCCGATGGCCTTGGTCAGCACGCGCACCGCGGGGGCAATCTGGAACTCGTCGTAGTAGCCGCGCAGGAAGTTCACCACTTCCCAGTGGCTGGGGGTCATCTCGACGCTTTCGGCCTTGGCCAGCTCCAGCGCGATGTCCTCGTTCCAGTCGGCCAGGTTGACCAGGTAGCCTTCCTCGTCGGTCTCGTAGGTATTGCCGTTGACTTCGATGCCCATGGTATGTCTCCGTGAAAGAAAGGGGCCTGGTTCAGAGCCAGGACTGGTTGGTGGGGTGCTCGGCCACGAGGGCGACGAAGCCCGCATAGTCGACGGTGGTGATGCCATCGGCCAGCTGGCCGGTGAGTCCACGGGCCGCCAGATCCGGCGCCAGCGCCACGACCTTGACCGACGCGCCTGCCAGGCCGCTGGCGGTGGCATTGGCGCGGGTCGCGGCCAGCACGGCATCCTCGATCAGCAGCACGGTCTGGCCGGGACGGGCCAGGCGAAGGCAGCTGGACAGTCCGGAGCCCTGGGCAGGTGACTTGTTGACAATGTGCAGCATGGCGGCCTCAGAAGGAATAGATGACGTCCTGCTCAGCCATCAGGCCGGCCATCTCGTCGCCGGACAGCACCTCGACGTCCACGATCAGATCGTCCTCGGTCAGGCCGCGGGCCTCGAGCGACGCTCGCTCGACATAGAGCTTCTCGACGTCGTAGCCATCCAATGCCCGATAGGTCTTGGAGTGGTTCTTGATGCCGATGCCAGTGGTGTCCTGGCCCTTCATCAGCTGGTAGACGCCGTCGTCCATGAAGACGAGGCTGACGTCCTGGTCGAAGGTGGCCGTGATCAGCACCACTTCCAGACTCTCCAGCGCATAGATCGTGCCGTAGGGCGCCTTGCGGTTGACGAACATGAACTTCTTCATCTCAGTCTCCGAAGGTCACCGAGCGGTCGGCCTTGATGCCGCCGTCGACCAGTTGACCCAGGCCCGAAATGCGGAAGCCCGGCGCCAGCACCTCGTCCTTGATGCCGCGGCGCAGGGCGGCAGCGACACAGACCACCAGGTCCACGCCATGCTGCTCCTTGAGCGCCGACCAGCGGTTGACGATGTGGCGGTCATCCTGCGGCGGCTCGGTCAGCCGGGTCGCGTTGTAGACACCATCGTGGTAGAAGAAGACGCGCATCACCTCGTGGCCGGCGGCGATGGCGGCGTTGGCGAATTGCCAGGCCGTGTCGGCGGCCTGGTGGGTGTAGGGCCCTTCGCTGACAAGCAGGCTGAATTTCATCGCGCAGTGATCAGAAGCGGATGTGGGTCGACGCGTTCAGGTTGGCGCGCGAGCCGCGCCAGTCGTCGATCAGGTACTTGGTGAAGGGCAGGTCGACCTTCTCGAAGAAGCGCGGCCAGCCGATGCGTTCGATCCAGTCGGCCAGACGCTCCCAGGAGCGGGCGTCCTCCTTGTAGACGCTGAGGATGCGCTTGACCACCTCGGCCACTTCCGGCCAGCGCGGTGCGTTGTTGGGCAGGCCGGAGGCCACCATCTTCATGAAGGTGGGCTTGCCGCGGGCGTTGGAATTCTTGCCGCCCACCCAGATCGCGAGCTTGGAGTGCTCGGGATCGTTGATCTGCATCGGCGGGCACGGGGGGTAGCACGCGCCACAGCAGATGCACTTCTTCTCGTCGACTTCCAGGCTCGGCTTGCCGTTGACCAGCGCCGGGCGGATCGCCGCCACCGGGCAGCGGGCCACCACGGCGGGGCGCTCGCAGACGTTGGCCACCAGATCGTGGTTGATCTTGGGCGGCTTGGTGTGCTGGATGATGATGGCGATGTCGGCCTGGCCGCCGCAGTTGATCTCGCAGCAGCTGGTCGACAGGTGCACCCGGTTGGGCATTTCCTCGCGCTTGAACTCGTCGTAGAGCTCGTCCATCAGCGCCTTGACCACGCCCGAGGCGTCGGTGCCGGGGATGTCGCAGTGCAGCCAGCCCTGCGTGTGGGCGATCATCGACACCGAGTTGCCGGTGCCGCCGACCGGGAAGCCGTTGCTCTCCAGCGCCTCGATCAGCGGGGCCACCTTGTTGGGATCGCTGACCATGAACTCGATGTTCGAGCGGATGGTGAAGCGCACATGCCCTTCGGCGAAGGTGTCGGCGATGTCGCAGAGCTTGCGGATCGTGTAGACGTCCATCTGCCGCTGGGTGCCGGCGCGCACGCTCCAGACCTCGTCGCCACTGTGCGCCACATGGTGGAGCACGCCGGGGCGCGGACGGTCGTGGTACTTCCAGTTGCCGTAGTTCTTCGCCAGCGTGGGGTGAAGATAGGGCTTGTTGTCGGGAACGCCGCTCTCGATGGGCTGGCGCAGTGCAGTGGCCATGGGTCGTGTCTCCTGTCTTGTCGTCGTTCGATCAACGCGGTGACGGCCGCCGCCGGGCCGCCCCAAGGCGGCCGAGCCCCCTCGGGGGGTGGCGAAGCGGCGCAGCCGCAAGTCTGGGGGCTGTCATCACGCCGCTGCTTTCTTCGCCTGGATGCGGGCGACCTCGTCGTCCCATCCGTCGGTGCGCACGTAGGGGTTGGTGCGGGGCGTGGCGACCATGTTGGGGTCGATGTCCAGCTCGATGCCTTCGAGGAAGTTGACCAGGCCGATGCGCTCGATCATCTCGCCAGTGCGCTCGTGCTCAAGCGCGTTCTCGGCGAAGAAGTCGATGATCTTCTGGGCCAGTTCGACCAGCGCATCGAAGTCCTCGTCGGTCTTCATCGGCATGAACGGGACGACGACGGTGCCCATCAGGTCACCAATCTTCAGGGTGCGCTTGCCGCCCACCAGGATGGTTGCGCCGGTGTCGGTGCCGCGCGCCAGAGCGCCGGTCATCACGTTGATGCAGTGCATGCAGCGCACGCAGTCCTTGTTGTCGATTTCCAGGGCCTTGTCATCGCTGACCCGGACGCTGGTGATGTGGTCGCCGCTGCGCACGGCGGACACATCCTTGATCTGGATGGCCTTGGTCGGGCATCGGGCCACCACGTTGTTGACCAGTTCGTCCATGCCGTGACCGCTCAGCCATTGGCGGGCCAGGGCTTCGTCGGTGCGCATGTTGTCGCGCCAGGTGCCGATGATGGCCATGTCCGAGCGCTGGATCGAGTTCATGCAGTCGTTCGGGCAGCCCGAGAACTTGAACTTGAACTTGTAGGGCAGGGCGGGACGGTGGATGTCGTCGGTGAAGGTGTTGAGCACCTGACGGTGCGCCTTGGCCTCGTCGTAGCAGCTTTGCTCGCAACGGGCAGCGCCGACGCAACTCATCGAGGTGCGCACCGCGGGGCCGGCACCGCCCAGGTCGAAGCCCAGCTCGTTGATGGCATCGAAGGCGGCCTGCACATTGGCAGTCTTTGCGCCCTGGAACATGATGTCGCCCGACTGGCCGTGGAAGGCGATCAGGCCGGAGCCATGCTCCTCCCAGATGTCGCACATCTTGCGCAGGATGTCGGTGTTGTAGTGCATGCCGGGGGGCGGCTGAACGCGAAGCGTGTGGAATTCGGCGGCGTCCTTGAAGACCGGCTGGCCCTGTTCGTCCTTCAGTTCGGTGAAGCGCGGGATCACGCCGCCGCCGTAGCCCACCACGCCGACCGTGCCGCCCTTCCAGTAGCCCTTGCGGGTGCGGTAGGAGGTTTCCAGCTGGCCGAGCAGGTCGACCATGTAGTCCTTGTCGTTCGCCAGGCGCTTCAGGCCGGTGACGAAGCTGGGCCAGGGGCCGGTTTCCAGCTCGTCCAGCATGGGCGTGTCGTGCAACTTCTTGGCCATCGGCTTGTCTCCGTCGGCACCGGCGTGCCGTGTTGTGTTGCAAGGGGTGGCGGGCCGGTACATGCCGTCCGCTCTGGGGGATGGGCGGATTCTGTGAACAGCGGACCACTGGCGCCATTCCTCTGGTCGGGTGTCAACACCTACCCGTATGGCGTAGTTGGGGGCGCCCCGAGCCGGGTATGGACGTCAACGGCCTACAGCGGGCTCAATGCGGTTCCCGCTCTGCCGAACGAGATGTTTCCTTGCGCCCGATGACCGAAATCACGCCTCTGGACCGCCTGCATGTGCCACTGGGCGGGCAGGAGATCGAGTTGCAGCAGGTGGACTTCGAGGCCGGTGGCATGGCCATGCTTCGCGTGCGCATCCGTGAGCGCAACCGCTTCACCATCTTCGATCTCGATCCGGTCACCACGCTGGCCTGGGCCGAGGCGATGCGGCGCTGGGCCCTGGCGCAGCCGGGCATGGCCGCTGAGGCGGAGTCGTCGAGCCGCGCCTGATGGACGCCCCGGTGCTGGACGACACGCTGCTGGACATGGCCTTTGCG
>JAFLDI010000030.1 GCA_017302485.1 Burkholderiales bacterium
TAGGCAAAGGCCTCGCTGACCAGCGAGCCGTCGGCGCCGAGCTGCTCGCGCCAGCTGAGGTTGCCCACCTCGTCGCGCTGGTAGCGGTCGTTCTGCACCACGGGTGAGCTGATGATGCCGGGCCCGCCGCCCGGGCCGACCTGCAGGGACTCCAGCTCGCCGGTGTAGCGGTTGAAGCCGCGCAGGGTCTTCAGGCCGCTCTGCAGCAGGTCTTCCTCCACGACGCGGCCCTCGATGTCCTGGCGGCTCAGGGCCCACACCGGCTCGGAGGCCCCGCCGGCCAGCGCGCGCTCCACCCGGCTCAGGCTGCCCTGGTTGTTGTAGCCCAGCAGCCAGCTCACCTGCGGGCCGCCGCTGCCTCCGACGGCGTTGCGGCTGTGATCCTGCCGTGCGCTGCGCCCGAAGGCGTCATAGTGGCTGGCCGTGGTGTAGTCCCACTCGCCGGCGATCGTGATGGTCTCGCGGCTGGGGCGCCCCAGCGCATCGTAGGCATGCACGCGGCGGTAGTCCTTGGAGACGATCGGCCCGGTGTAGACCTCGGCCAGTTTGCCGATGCCGTTGGCGGCGCTGTCGTAGACCCAGGTGCTGGTGAGGTCGGGCTCCAGCCGCTGCGTCAGCCGGCCCAGCGCGTCGTACTGGGAGGTGCTGCGTTGCTGTTTGGCGTCCGTCTGGCGCCAGGTCTGACCCAGAGGGTCGACCTGGTAGACCACGACGCCCAGATCGGGATCGCTCAGCCGCGTCTTGCGGCCCAGGCGGTCGTAGAGCACCTCGATCTGATTGCCCAGAGGGTCGGTGGTGCGGGCCAGGCCGCCAAAGGGCTCATAGGCGTATCGGGTGGTCCGCCCCGTCTCGTCGGTGACGCTGGCCAGCAGCCCCAGGGCGTTGCGCTGCTCCGTGCGGCTTTGTCGCTCGTCCAGGCCTTGGCGCCAAGGGCGCCGGCGCACGGTGCTGGTGCCCTTGTACTCGATGTGGCTGGTGTTCACACCGCTGCCGCCGGCCTTGGGCGTGTCCACCTGCACGGGGCGGCCCAGATCATCGCTGAGCAGCGTGGTCCACACCAACGCGCCCGAGTCGCGCTGTGCCTGGGTGTGCCGATGCGACACCTGCTGCAGCCGGCCCAGGGCATCGAACAGACGATCGCTGTAGACGCTCTCTGCGGCGGCAGACCAGGTGCGGGTCAGGACCTTGCGGTTGAGGCGGTCATGGAAGACCTCGACGGGCACGGCGGTCTGGCGGCTGACCCCATCCACGCGGGCCCAGTGCTGGGTGATCTCGACGGTGCTGGCGCCATTGCTGCAGGCGTTGGTGCACTGCCGATGTGCCCAGGTGGTGCTGGTGCCGTCCGCACGGGTTTCACTCTGCTTGCGGCCCCAGCCGTCGTAGCGCCAAAGGGTGGTCAGGGCGTTGGCGTCGGTGGCGCTCAGGGGCTGACCACTGGCGTCGTCAAAGGTCTTGTGTTCGGCGTGGCCCAGGGCGTTGGTGACCGTCAGCGGCCATCGCCTGCGGTCGTCGTAGGGGGCCAGGATCTCCACATCCCTGACCTTGCTGGCACCATCGGCAGGGTCCACCCAGCGCAGCGACTTTTTCGTCACGACGCCGAAGCTGGCGTCGCGCTGGTAGGTGGTCACCACGCGGTAGGCGGGATCGTCGGGCTCGATGGTCTCGGTGTCGGGCAGAGGTGTGCCCGAGACGTAGGTCTTCGCGACCGTGCGGGTGACATCAACGGCGCCCGGTGCCGATTTGGTGACGGCCACGCGTGTGGGCAGTCCCCACAGCTTGCTGGTGTCGTCGTTCAGGTACTCGGTGCGCGTGCGGGTGATGTAGGTGTCTGCGTTCGCGGTGGCGGTTTCCGTCCTGGCCGTGACGTTGCCGTGGGCATCGATGCCGCCGGCATCGATGGCGGAGGTGGTCTGTGCCACGTCGCTGCCGTCGAGGTCGCGGCGGCTGGTGCTGCTGCTGGCGATGTACGGATGCACGGTCTTGTCCGAGGGGCGCAGGACCGCGAGCACCTGGCTGGTCTGAGACAGCACCACGCCATTGGCATGGGTGGCCTGCGTATCCAGGACCATGCCGGTGTGGGGCCAGTCCTGGCTGTAGCGGGTGACGGTGGTGACCCGGGAGCTGCGGTCCTCCTGCGTCACGGTCTCAAAGCCCAGGGAGCCCCGGCCGCGTGCGTCCGATCGCAGCCCGGCATACCGGTAGGCGGTCTCGAGCCATCCGCCCTGCCCGTTGTCCTTGCGCACCAGGCCCACCACGGGCTGGCCGCCGGTGAGGTTGCGTTTGGGGTAGGCGGTGGCGGCGCCGAGCGTGTACACGCTGGTGTCATGCAAGGGCCTGTGCTCGAACCGGGTGACCAGGCCATTGCCATCGGTAACGCTGCTGAGCAGGTCCGGGTTGCCTCCGAATCCGTCGAGGTACACGGTCCAGCGGCCGGTCTCGGGGTCATAGCTGGCCTGGTCGGTGACGCCGTCGCCGTTGAAATCGGCCGCTATGCTCAATGTGGATGCAGGAAAGGCCGTGTCCCAGGGGGTCTTCGTGCCCAGGGTGCCGTCGGGCCGCAACTGCGACATCGTTTTTCCGATGTTGTTCAGCGCGTCGACGCGACCGTCGCCGTCGAAGTCGCGCACATCGAAGAGGGTGCCTGCCTTGTCCTGATGGGATTGCACCGAACAGACGAAGGTCATGCCGGTGTAATGGCAGACCTCGGAGCGGCTGCCGTTGGGATCGTCGGCGCCGTTGTGCACATCGACGTAAGGCTCGATGACATCGCCGTTGGAGTCGGCAAGTGCGCTGCGGCCCTGGACGTTGCCGAAGTACGGTGCAATCGACTCGCCGCCGCCCGCCGGCGACAGGCCGTCGTCGGTGGTTCGCTTCAGGTAGAAGACGCCGCTGATGCTGTCCCGGGTTTGGTACTGCAGCAGGTCGATGCGGCCATCGCCGTCGAAGTCGGCCATGGGGCGGAACACGCGCGCCATGGGCGGATGCACTTCGGGGTCATTGACGAACGCCGGGCCTGCGTTGAAGGCCGTGCAGGCCGCGAAGCTGTTGCCGGTGGAACGACACAGCCAGGCGGACTCGGCGGCATCGAGATTCACCACCAGGATGTCATCCAGACCATCACCGTTGAAGTCTCCGACCTGATAGCGGCCGGGCGTGCGGCCATAGCTGCGCAGCCGCTGCTCGGCACAGGACAGCCCGCTGCCGGTGGACTGACAGATCTGCCAGGTGGCCTCAGTCCCGTTGCCGGTGTCCGGCGCGATGGCCAGGTCGGTCCTGCCATCGCCGTTGAAGTCGCCGGCCACCGCGTCTTCGGACTTGGCCGCCGGGCCGCTCCAGTCACTGCAGGCAAAGCGGTGCTCGGGTTGGCTGAGGCAGGCGCGCCAGGCGCCGCTGCCAGCGCCGTACAGCAGATCGGCGCGTCCGTCACCATTGAGGTCAACGGGCAGGACCTTGGTGCGCAACTGCTGGGTGTTGCTGCCGTAGGTCTTCAGGTCCTTGCTGAAGGTGATGCCGGATGGGCCGCCCCAGTCGCCGCTGCCGGGGGCGCGGTGGGTGTTGCCGGCGGGGTCGCGCTGGCTCCAGGCGAAGGTGGTGTCGGGCAGGCAGGTTCCGTCGCCGGCACAATCGCTGACGGCCGAGACCAGGCTGCGTCCGCTGGTGGGCGAGGGGGTGTAGCTGATGCGCCACTCACGTGCCAGGCTGCCTCCGCCCCCCTGGGCGTTGGTGTTGAGGACGGCCTGGATGCTGGCGAGCCGCTGCCTGCGTTGCACCTGCGAGCCGCGAATCCAGCCGCGCCAGGGGTCGACGCGGCTTTCATAGATGAAGTTGACGGCGTGGTAGGGCACCAGCACGGGGCTGGCGCCGGCGTTGCCGGTGTAGCGGATCTGGCGGATGGAATGTTCACCGGTGCTGTTGTTCTCGTCGTAGAGGTAGTCGATGTAGTTGCCTCGGCGGTCCTTGGTGCGTGCCAGGACCCAGGTGAGCACCACGGTCGAACCCGAGGCTTCCACGCGCGAGTCGGTCGTGGTGCCATAGGTGTGAATCAGACCGTCCCGGGTGCGCACCTCCCAGGACTGCGGGCCGTTGGCCGTGTCGGCACCGGCGGTGGAGCGGACCCAGGCAAAGTGATCGGTCTCCGTGCGGTACGTGGCGGTGCCATGGCGCGTGCCACTGACCAGCATGAGCCGCTGTCCGTCCAGGCAGAACTCATCATCGGTACCCAGCGTGACTGCGCGGCGCACCCCGTCGGTGGCCAGCGTGGTGCCGCACCGTGTGATGCTGGACAGGCCGGTGATCGACCATCCCCGGCCCAACCCACCCTCGGGTCCGTGGCTGTCATAGGCCAGTCCGACAGACGGTGTCATGCCCGCAGTGCCAGGCGGCAGTGCCAGTGCGGTGCTGAAGGTGGCGGCGCCCTTGGCGTTCACGCCCAGCCGCGCGGCCAGGCTGCCGGCCACGGCGCCGACCAGATTGGGTGGGGTGATGTCGACCGTGGGCAGGGGCGGCACGGACTCGTCGACGGTGATGTTCTTCGCAGCGCTGTTCTTCTGCTGACCGTTGTTGTCCGTCGCGCGGGCCGTGACGGCATACCGGCCCGCCGGCACATCGGTCCACGCGATGGAGTAGGGCGTTGTGGTCCTGGTGCCGATCAACGCGCCGTTGGCCAGGAACTCGACCTTGGCGATCGACCCATCCGGGTCGCCGGCGGTGGCACTCAGGGTGAACGAGGCCAGCGCCTTGCCGGTGGTGGCGTTGGCATTCACGGTGACGGTTGGCAGCGCATTGACCCGCACCGTGATGGCCGTCGTCGTCTTGGTGGCGCCCTGGTTGTCCGTTGCCCGGGCCACGATGGAGTAGTGGCCCGGCTCGACATTGGCCCAGGTGAGCGTGTAGGGCGGCGAAGTGCGCGTCCCCACCACCTGGCCGTCGGCCAGGAACTCGACCTTGGCCACGGTGCCGTCACTGTCCGAGGCGCTGGCCTTGAGTGGGATGCTGGCCAGCGGGCCGTCAAAGACGGTGTTCGCCGAGGGGCTGGTGAGCGTGACCGACGGAGGCACGTTGCTGGCCGGGCTGACCGTGATAACCAGTGCCGCACTGGTGGTGGCTTGGCCGTTGTTGTCTGTGGCCCTGGCGGCCACCGAGTAGGTGCCTGCTGCCACGTTGCTCCAGACCAGGGAGTAAGGGGCTGCCGTCTTGCTGCCGATGACGGACCCGTTGGCCAGGAACTCCACCTTGGTGATGCTGCCGTCAGCATCGTTGGCCGTTGCCGACAGCGTGAACGAGGCAGGCGCTGTTCCGGTCTGGGCGTTGGACGATACGGATACGGTGGGAAGTTCGTTCACGCGGACCGAGATGTGCGTGGAGGTCGTGACCCCCCCGCGCGTGTCGGTGGCTCGGGCGGCCAGCGAGTGCGCGCCCGTGCCAACGTCTGACCAGGTGAACGAGTAGGGCGGCGCGCTGCGCGTGGCGATCACCTTGCCGTTGGCCATGAACTCCACCTTCTGGACGGAGTCGTCGCTGTCGCTGGCGCTGGCCACCATGGGGATGTCCGCTGTCGGGCCGTTGAACACGGCCCCATTGGCGGGCGCAGTCATCGACGCCCGTGGCTGCGCATTGACCACGATGGACGCTGGGGCGCTGGTGGTCTGGTCGCCGTCGTTGTCGGTGGCACGGGCGCGGATCGAGTAGGTGCCCGGCGGCACACTGCTCCAGGTGTACTGATAGGGCGACGAGTTCACCGAGGCGATGACCGTGTTGCCGGACAGAAACTCGACCCTGGCGACGGTGCCATCTGCGTCGCTGGCACTGGCGAGCAGGGTCAGGCTGGCCGAGTCGCCTTGGAAGACACCGCCGTTGGTCGGCTGCGTCAGCGATACGGCGGGGGCCTGGTTGGGGGCTGAGACCTGGAAGCTCCGGTCGACCGACCTGATGGCCTGCGGACAGTCGGGGCTGGACGCCTTGGCTGTCGCCGTGATGGTGTGGGTTCCGGCCGGGACATCGGCCCAGTCGAAGGTGAAGTCGCCTCCATTCACCCCACTGCCCTGGCCCAGCAGCGTGGTTCCCTTGTAGAACCAGACGCCGACCAGCTCAAGCGAGCCACTCGCTCTGGCAACGAGACGGACCCTGGCGGGTGCCGTGCCCGCATCGGTGTTCGCGTCAGGCGACACCCAACTGATGAGTGCCCGGGCGGGTTCCGTGCATTCCGCCCGTGCTGAGCTGGCGCCACCCCCGGCAGCGATGGCACACAGGACGTGGATGGCGATTCGCCACGCGGCGCGCGACGTCACCCGAGCAAAGGCTGACATCTGACTCTTCTCCCTGAAGCGGTCAAGCCGCTCTTTTGTGTTACAGGCCAATGATAGGGCGTTCGCTGTCTTTGGCAAGCTTCTGTCGTGATCGGCGGCACAGGGCGGTGATTGCCCTGAGTGCCACCCGGCTTGCGGGGCAGGTCAGCCAGGCGCTTTGGCAGCCATGTCCGGTGGCGCCCTGTTCGGGGACAGTGCAGCACATGCGCCGCGCCAGCACCGCATGGGGTTCCCTGTCGGGGGCGGGGCCGGGCGACCAGAGAGCGATTGGTCAGACCGAGCCGGGGCCGCAGCCCGACGGGTCAGTGCTCTTCAGTCTCCGCAAAGCGCGCGATGATCTTGTGCACCTCGTCCAGGCCGCGCCGCAGCGCATCGACACACTCGGCATCCACCTTGCCGGCGCGCGCCATCGACTCCAGCGTCTGCATCGAGTCTTCCACCGCAAAGGCGGGCTTGTAGACACGGCGGCTGGTCAGCGCGTCGAAGACGTCGGCCACGGTGACGATGCGGGCCTCGATGGGGATGGCGTCGCCACGCAGACCCTGCGGGTAGCCGCTGCCGTCCAGGTACTCGTGGTGGTGGGCCACCAGACGGCGCAGGATGTCGATGCCGGCGATGCCGCCCAGGCGGAAATCGATGATCAGGCGCTCGATCATCTCGCAGCCCAGGCTCACGTGGCGCTGCATCTGCAGGCGCTCCTCGGGCGTGTACAGGCCGGGCTTGAGCAGCAGCGCGTCGGGCACGCCGATCTTGCCGATGTCGTGCAGCGGCGCGAACAGGAAGAGCTGCTCGATGAACTCGTCGCTCAGCTGGCGCGCACCGCCCAGGCTGCGGGCGATCAGGCGCACGTAGCGCGACATGCGATCCAGATGGGTGCCGGTTTCCACGTCGCGCAGGTGGGCGAAGTCGCGCGCCACGCGCATCGAGCCCACCAGCGCCTGCACGGCGATCACCTCGTGGCTGATCATCAGCGCCACCAGCTGGGTGTAGACCTCCAGCCGGTCCACCACCTCCGGGGTGAAGGCGGCCGGCTGCAGCGAATCGAAGAACAGGAAGCCTTCGAAGGTGTCGCCATCGAAGATCGGCACCGTGTACGAGGAGCGGTAGCCCTGTTCACGCAACCACTGGCCGTGGGCGTTGGCGGCCGGAGGCAGCCGGTCCAGGTGGTCAATCACCCGGGGGCGGCGCTCACTGGCCAGCGCGCCCAGGCTGGGGCTGTCCGACAGCCGGTACTGGTAGGCCCGCAGCGGCTCGCCGTGCGAGGTGCTGTTGACGAAGGTCTTGAGCAGGTCCTCGGCCGGGTCGTACAGCGCGCAGGCCATGCGGTCGACGGCCGGGGCAGCCCGGCGCAGTTGCGCATGCAGGGCGCCGATGCGCTCACTCAGGGATTGGGTCTGGGCGGGGGGTAGGACCCACGCGGGGGCATTGGCAGCTTGGGGGGGCATGATGGGGCGCTGGGGTACTGCATGCAGCGCGGGCCCAAGGTTAGCGAGCCGCGGCCGACGGGGCAAGCGACCTGGGGCGAGCCCCTGTCGCGCAGCGGTGACAATCACCGCATGTCCGCTTCCCGCACCCGCCTGACGCTGTACCTGGACCTGATCCGTTGGAACCGGCCGGCCGGCTGGCTGCTGCTGCTGTGGCCCACGCTCAGCGCGCTGTGGATCGCCGCCGACGGCTTTCCGGGCTGGCACCTGCTGGCAGTGTTCACCGCCGGCACCATCCTGATGCGCAGTGCCGGCTGCTGCATCAACGATGTGGCCGACCGCGAGTTCGATCGCCACGTCAAGCGCACCGCGGCGCGCCCCGTCACCAGTGGCGAGCTGCCCGTCAAGGAGGCGCTGGGTCTGGGCGCGGTGCTGGCGCTGATCGCCTTCGGCCTGGTGCTGACCACCAACGCGCCGACGATCCTGCTGTCGTTCCCGGCGCTGGCGATCGCCTTGCTGTATCCCTATGCCAAGCGCGTGGTGGCGATGCCGCAGGCGGTGCTCGGCGTGGCCTTCAGCTTCGGCATCCCGATGGCCTTCTCGGCGGTGCTGGGTGGCACCGAATGGAGCCTGGCGGCCATCCATGCGGCCGTGCCCTGGCAGGCCTGGGCGCTGCTGCTGGCCAACCTGTTCTGGGTGCTGGCCTACGACACCGAGTACGCCATGGTCGACCGTGACGACGATCTGCGCATCGGCATCCGCACCTCGGCGATCACGCTGGGGCGCTGGGACGTGGCCGGCGTGATGGCCTTCTACGCCGTGCATCTGCTGGCCTGGGGCGCCTTGACCCACTCGCTGGGGCTGAGCCGGCTGTCCTGGCTGGGGCTGGCCGCGGCGGGCTTGCAGGCTGTCTGGCACTGGACGATGATCCGCGACAGAAGCCGCGAGGGCTGTTTCCGTGCCTTCCGGGTCAACCACTGGCTGGGTACCGCCGTTTTTCTGGGCACGGTGCTGGCCACGATCTGAACCGCAGCACGTCATACCCAGGAGGACCTCATGCCCGTCAGTCGCCGTCAGTGGACCCTTGCCTTGTTGCTGGGCAGCCTGGCCGGAGCCACCCGCGCCGAAACCCTGGAGCAGCGATTCAGGGGCTACCTGGACCGGCTGCGCAGCCAGGGCCGGCAACTGATCGAGAGTCCCCTGCGTGGTCTGGCCGAGGTGCGCCAGCCCGTGATCACCCAGCGCACCGACAAGCTGCCGCTGGGCACCGGCAACTTCGCCATCATCGTCGGCCCCGGCTGCATCACCTGCCGCCAGGCGATTGATCACCTGCGCGCCAAGAAGATCGACTTCGCGGTGCTGGACATGGCCACCAGCGACACCGCGCGCCAGACGCACGCCCACCTGGGCGCCACCGGCGTGCCGGTGATCCTGCTGCCGACGCAGATGATGGTCGGCTTCACGCCCGCCAAGTTCAACGAAGCCATGGCGCTGGACAACCAGAAGCAGATGAGCGACTCGGCCGGCAGCGCCTGAGCGCTGCGCTCTCATCCCCGCCTGAGCGGCCCGGCTCAGCCGCGTCCGAACTCGTCGCCCAGCTCGGCCGCGCGGCGAGCGGCGGCATGGACCGCGGCCACCACCGTGGCCTTCATGCCGGCCGCTTCCATCGTGGTGAGCGCTGCATGGGTGGTGCCGCCCTTGCTGGTCACGCGCTGGCGCAGCACTTCGGGGCCGTCATCCGACTGCGATGACAAGGCTGCGGCGCCCGCCGCCGTGCCCTCGGCCAACTGGCGCGCCTGGGCCGGGCTCAGACCCAGTTCGGTGCCGGCCTGCACCATCGCCTCGATCAGGTAGAAGAAATAGGCCGGGCCCGAGCCCGACAGCGCCGTCACCGCGTCCAGGTCGCGCTCGGCGTCCACCCACAGCAGGCGGCCGGTGGGCGCCAGCAGGGCCTCGGCACGCTGGCGCTGTGCGGCGCTGACTGCGGCACTGGCGAACAGGCCGGTCATGCCCTGGCCGATCAGCGCCGGCGTGTTGGGCATGCAGCGCACCACCTGGGCGCTGCCGCTGGCCCGTGCAATCGCGTCGCTGCGGATGCCGGCCATCACGCTGATCTGCAGCGCGGCGCCGATGTAGGCGGCGCAGGGCGTGGCGGCCTCGTTGAAGAGCTGCGGCTTGACCGCCCAGACCACGGTGTCCACGCCCAGCAGCGCGTCACTCGCAGCATCCAGCACCGTCAGCCCGAACTGCTGGCGCAGCCGCGCTGCCTGTTCGGCCCAGGGCTCGACGACGACGAAGGCAGCGGCCGGTGCACCGGCGCGCAGCAGGCCGTCGATGACGGCGCTGGCCATGTTGCCACCACCGATGAAGGCGGTGCGGCCAAGGGGGAGGGAAGTGCTCATGGCGCGCAGTGTAGGCGGGGTCGCCGGGGTCGGCATGAGGCGCTCCGGCAGCAACTATGCACATCTTGCATAGCCCTCGGTGACAAATTCGGCGCCACCCCGCCTACAGTCCGCCCCCATGCCGAACGGGCCGGCTCACAAGGCCGGTGACGGCTGATCCGACATCCCTGGAGACACACCGATGACCGAACCCCTGTCCTTCGTCCACCCCACCGCCGACAGCCCCTGGGGCACCTACCTGATGCAGGTGGATCGCGTGGCGCCCTACCTGGGCCACCTCTCGCGCTGGATCGACACCTTGAAGCGCCCCAAGCGCGCGCTGATCGTCGACATCCCGATCGAGCTGGACGACGGCACCATCGCCCACTACGAGGGCTACCGTGTGCAGCACAACCTCAGCCGCGGCCCCGGCAAGGGGGGCGTGCGCTACCACCCGGACGTGACGCTGGAAGAGGTGATGGCGCTGTCGGCCTGGATGAGCATCAAGAACGCCGCGGTCAACCTGCCCTACGGCGGCGCCAAGGGCGGCATCCGCATCGATCCGAAGAAGCACTCGATCAAGGAGCTCGAGCGCATCACCCGCCGCTACACCAGCGAGATCGGCATCATCATCGGCCCGCAGCAGGACATCCCGGCGCCGGACGTCAACACCAACGCCCAGATCATGGCGTGGATGATGGACACCTACTCGATGAACACCGGCGCCACCGCCACCGGCGTGGTCACCGGCAAGCCGATCCACCTGGGCGGCTCGCTGGGCCGCGTCAAGGCCACCGGCCGCGGCGTGTTCGTCACCGGTCGCGAGGCCGCGCGGCGCATCAACCTGGATCTGCAGGGCGCCCGCGTGGCGGTGCAGGGCTTCGGCAACGTGGGCTCGGCCGCGGCCGAGCTGTTCGGCCAGGCCGGCGCCAGGATCGTCGCCGCGCAGGACCACACCGGCACCATCTACAACGCCAATGGCTTTGATCTGTCGGAGCTGATGCCGCACGTCAAGGCCACCGGCGGCGTCGGCGGCTTCAAGGGCGCCGAGTCCATGGGCAACGAGGAGTTCTGGGACGTGGACTGCGAGATCCTGATCCCCGCCGCGCTGGAAGGCCAGATCACCGCCGACCGCGCCCGCCGCGTGAAGGCCAGGATGGTGCTGGAAGGTGCCAACGGCCCGACCGTGCCCAGCGCCGACGACATCCTGGCCGACCGCGGCATCCTGGTGGTGCCCGACGTGATCTGCAACGCCGGTGGCGTGACCGTGTCCTACTTCGAGTGGGTGCAGGACTTCTCCAGCTTCTTCTGGACCGAGGACGAGATCAACGTGCGCCTGGACAAGATCATGGTGGGCGCGCTCAAGCGCATCTGGGAGGTGGCCGACCAGCACCGCATCACGCTGCGCACGGCGACCTTCACCGTGTCCTGCGAGCGCATCCTGCAGGCCCGTGTGGAGCGCGGCCTGTACCCCTGACGCGCCTCACCGGCACGGCTACCATGGGGCCCTTCAAGGCCCCATTTTCATGCCCATGATGCTGCGCCGCTCCCTGCTTGCCCTTGCAACCGCGCTGGTCTGCGCGCCCCTGGTCCACGCCCAGTCCGCCTGGCCCGCCAAGCCGGTGCGCATCGTCGTGCCGGCACCGGCCGGCTCGTCGCTGGACATCATTGCCCGCCTGCTGGGCGACAGGCTGAAAGACCGCTGGGGTCAGGCCGTGGTGGTCGAGAACAAGCCCGGTGCCGGCGGCATGTTGGGCACCGACGTGGCGGCCAAGGCGGCGCCCGATGGTCACACGATCGCGCTGTCCTTCAACGGCCCGATCGCCTTTGCGCCCTACCTGTACGCCAAGCTGCCGTATGACGCGGCCAAGGACCTGGTGCCGGTGGTGATGACCACCTCGCAGCCGAATGTGCTGGCGGTGGGCGCGCATGTGCCGGCCAAGACCCTGCCCGAGTTCATCGCCTGGGCCAAGGCGAAGAACGGCGCGATGAACTACTCGTCGCTGGGCAACGGCAGCTCGGCCCACCTGACGATGGCGCTGTTCCTGGCCGAGATCGGCGCCCAGGCCCAGCACATCCCGTTCAACGGCTCGCCACCGGCCGCGCTGGCGGTGGCGCAGGGCGAGGCCGACGCCTGCTTCATGGTGGCCCCGGCGCTGATGGCCCATGTGCGCAACAACAAGGCGCGCCTCTTGGCTGTCAGCAGCAGCCAGCACCCCGACAGCCTGAAGGACCTGCCGACCATGGCCTCGGTGGGCCTGAAGAATGTGGAGAGCCTGGCCTGGAACGGCCTGTTCGTGGCCGCCGGCACGCCCGAGGCGGTGGTGGCGAAGATCAACGCCGACGTCAACGCCACGCTGGCCGATCCGGCAATCAAGAGTGCGCTGGATGCGCAAGGCCTGACGCCGGTCGGCGGCAGCGCGGCGGCGTTCCGCCAGGTGGTCGAATCGGACAGCGCCCGCTGGGGCGCGGTCATCCGCAAGCTGGGGGTTAAGCTCGACTGAGGTTTGTTGTCGCCGTACGGGAAGTTGAACAACGACGTCGCGTCATACTGTGGCGAGGCCGTCGACGGATCTGGCGAGATGCGGCGACAGCTAGCTCAACCTAAGGAGGCAGGGCTAATGAGATTCGAGTCGGTCCACCTGACCAACTACCGGTGCCATCGAGATTTGCATGTGGCATTCAAGCCCGGCTTCAATGTCGTAGTTGGCGTAAACGGTAGCGGCAAGACATCGCTATTGAAGGCACTGTGCGACGCGTTGTTGACGGGCTTCAGTCAGTACATGTCGATTTCTAGCGTGGTCGCAATGGATGACCCCAACGTTGCCACCTTGCTTGGGCACGCTGATCACGGACGCATTCGCTTCGAGTCGCAGTATCCGGTCAAAGTCACTGCTTTCGCCGAGGTCTTCGACCACGAAAGTGTGTGTATCTGGACCACGCAACGGACCAGTCAGGTTGACGGCGCAGTGTCAGGTGGAACGCCGCCTGGCCTTGTCTGGCAAGGGATCCAACAGGCGGTTGGTCCGACCGCCCAGGCGACCCGAGCCAAGTCGTCTCTGCCTATCATGGCCTTCTACCGTGCCAATCGGCACTGGAGCCAAAGTCAACCACAAGAAATACAGGCGGCCACAACCCGCAGTGGGCGAACCGATGGCTATGCGTCTTGGTGGGATGCATCTTTGGACGCTACTGCACTTCAAGCCTGGGTTATTGGCAAATGCCTTGAACGCTTCCAAACATCATCTGAGACTGGTGTGGCCTTCGATGCCATCGACAACGACGAATTGGCCTCGGTCAATCGCGCTCTGGGTGACGCCGTAGAGGGCGCCAAAGGCCTGAAGTACGACCTCAAGCAGAAAAGTCTGTTGATGGAGTGGCGGTCGTTGGACGGTGTCGATCGACAACCGACGGCCTTCGAGAACCTTAGTGACGGTCAGCGGGCGGTCATCGGGCTGGTGGCCGACATTGCGCGCCGCATGTGCCTGCTGAACCCGCAACTGGGCTGGGGTGTGACACAGAAGACGCCCGGTGTGGTGTTGATTGACGAACTGGACATGCATCTCCATCCTCGCTGGCAGCGCATCCTGACCAGCGGCCTCAAGCGGGCGTTCCCCGCCGTCCAGTTCATCGTGGCAAGCCACTCACCGCAGGTGCTGGGTGAACTGCGACCTGACGAAATCATCCTGCTCAGGAATGGCCAGACTGATCATCCGCAGGTCAGCTACGGCCTGACCTCCAGCCAAGTCCTGGAGGAGATCATGGGTGCCGATGCGCGGACGCGAGATATTCAGGTGCAGCTGGATGCCCTGTTCGAGGACCTGGAGCGCGGTGAGATGCCATCTGCGCAAAGCCGACTGACAGCGCTGGAGTCGATTGCGCCGGGCATCCCTGAGTTGTCGGGTGCCAGGGCCTTGCTTCGCCGCAAGGAAGTCCTGGGCCGATGAAGCGGGTCATCAAGCAGGCTGAGCCTGCGAGCTTCGCTCAATGGAAGGCGCAAGCCAACGCTGATTGGCAGCCGACCTACGATGACTTGCAAAACCCCCAAAAGCGAGACCTGCACGAGTCCCTGCTCCGCGAACAGGGCTGGGTGTGCTGCTACTGCGGACGCCGAATCGACCTGGCGCACAGTCACATTGAGCACTTCCGGCCGCAGGAAGCTCGCCCAGACCTGGCGCTCGACTATGGCAATCTGCATGCCTCGTGTATGCGCGAGATGAGCCCAGGGCTGCCGCTTCACTGTGGGCATGCCAAAGGCAGCGACTTCGACGAGGCGCGGGCCGTTTCACCGCTCGACATGGACTGTGAGCGTCGCTTCTTGTACTCGCTGGGTGACGGCAGGATCTACCCGGCGGACCGGGGGGACGAGGCGACCGACTACATGCTGAGAATCCTGCAACTCGATATCAGCTTCCTCCGGGATCGTCGCGCAGAGACCCTGCGACGGGTCTTTGACGATGCCTTTGTGGTTTCGGCAAGCGACGAGGAGTTGAGCCAACTGGCAGAGGGTTTTCGAACGCCTGATGAGTCGGGTCGACTCGACAACTTCGGTCACGTGGTGGCGCGATACGCCGAGCAGTTGCTGCGTCGCTGAGCGGTCTGAGGCTGGCGGGTGGAGGCGCCGCTCAGCTGAGCCGGAGCAGGTCTCCGTCCTCGCGCACCCGGCCCTCGGCCAGCAGCTTGCCCAGGTGGGCGCGCAGCGAGCGCAGCGCCAGCGCGTGGCGCGAACTGGGCACATCGCCATACACCGTGGGCACCAGCGCCTCGTCGGTGCAGGGGCCCAGCGTGCGCAGCGCGTCCAGCACCTTGGCCTCGCGCGCCAGGCGGTGGGCGATGAGCTTGCGCAGCTCGTCATGCGGTCGCGCCATCAGGAAGCCGTGGCCGGGGGCGAACCAGTCCAGGTCGATGGCCAGCAGCTTCTCCAGCGCGCCCAGGTAGGCGGCCATGTCGCCATCCGGTGGGTTGATGACCACGGTGGAGCCCTGCATCACATGGTCGCCGGTGAACAGCAGGCGCTCCTCCTCGAGCAGCCAGCAGACATGGTTGGCCGCATGGCCGGGCGTGTGCACCGCGCGCAGCGTGCAGCCTTCGCCCAGCGCCAGACGCTCGCCGTCGGCGGGGGCGTGGTCGGGCTTGAAGGCGGTATCCTGCCACTCGGGGTGCACGGCGGCCAGGCCAACCAGCGTGGCGCCGGTCAGCGCGCGCAGGCGCTGCACCGCAGGCGAGTGGTCCTTGTGGGTATGGGTGACCAGGATGCGCGTGATCGGCCGGCCGGCGGCGGCCTGCAGCACGGCTTCCAGATGGGCCTCGGTGTGGGCATCGTCGGGGCCGGGGTCCAGCACCGCCAGCGGGCCGCCGGGCGCGCCGATCAGGTAAGTGTTGGTGCCCGGGCCGGTCATCACCGAGCCGTTGGCGCAGGTCACGCGCATCACCCGCTCGGACAGCGCCACCGCGCGCAGCGGCGGCAGCTCGAACCACACATCGCCGCGGCCCTGAGGGTCCAGCCGGCCGATCTCGGCATAGGCCCACTCGTCGGGCAACACCGGGCGCACGCCCTGGGCATTGCAGCCCAGGCGCGGCATCTGGCGCGGCGGGTGCACGCGCGCGGTGGCCTCGTCCAGGATGGCCTGCACTGTGGCAAAGCGGCCCAGGTCCTGCAGCGTGCGGCGGGTGACCGGCAGCAGCTTGAGGCGGCGTTCCTTGTCCAGCGCCTGCGCCGGCGTCAGCCAGGCGATCTCCAGCGCCTCGCCCTCGTCGGCCTGCGGCTGCTGGCCCGCGGGCAGGCGAGCGACGTAGAAGCGGGTGTCAAAGCGCTTGGCGATGCCCGGCGGCGTCAGCCAGTGGCTGTGGTAGACCAGCGCGGAGGTGGTCAGGCGCAGTTCATGGCGCTGGCACAGCGCGACGAAGTCTTCGCCGCGCTGCACCGCGTGGCGCTCGGCCACCGCGGCGGCCAGCGGGCCGTGGGCGAACAGCAGGCCCACTTCCTCGAAGCACTCGCGCACAGCAGCCACCGCGTAGTCCAGTGCGCCACTGGCCAGGCCCAGGCGGGCGCTGTGGGCGTCGTCGTCCTCGCCATCGCAGCGTGCGTGCAGCGTGGCGTCGGTGGCGTCCAGCACGCCGCCAGGGAAGACCCAGACGCCGCTGCGGATGTCGCCATCGCGCTCGGCGCGGCGCAGCATCAGGACTTCGGGGCCGGTGGCACCGTCGCGCAGCACCACCACGCTGGCGGCCAGGCGGGCGCCGTGCAGGTCGGGGTCGTTCAGGTTCAGCGGGATCGGGGGCATGGCGGGCTCGTGGCGGCGCAAAGGCGCCAGTCTACGTAGCATCGCAGGATGTCAGAGTCCCCACCGCGACTGCGCATCGACCCGCTGGGCCGGGAACTGCCCGTGGCGCCGCGGCAGTCGCTGCTGGAGGCGGCGCAGG
>JAFLDI010000300.1 GCA_017302485.1 Burkholderiales bacterium
GGTCAGCCGCAGCGTCTCGCGCCCATCGGCGTCGAACAATCGCTCGACCCAACCCGCGCCGATCAGCTCAAGCTCCAGCAGGTCGCGGCTGGGCCAGCCGGCTGAGCGCCACAGCGCCCGCAGGCGCTGGCGTTGCGCGGACGAGGCTCGGGTCGGCAGTTCGGACATCGCTTGGTCATGCTAGCCTGCCCCCATGGCCACCGACATCCCCCCGATCCCGGCCGGCTGGCATGCCCCGGCCGAGCGACTCTGGCGCGCTGGCCAGCGCATGCCGGCGATCCAGGCCGCCGTGGCAGGCATCAACGGCCTGGGCGGACCCAAGCCGGCGCCCCGCGTGCTGCAGCTGGCCTATTACCTCTACTCGATCAACGATTTCGCCGGTGCCGCCACCGTGCTGGAGCAGTTGGTGCGCCTGGAGCCGGACCACCCCGAGGCCTTGGTCAACCTGGCCGTGTGCCGGCAGCGTCAGGGTCGCCACGACGAGGTGCTCCGGTTGTCCGAGCAGGTGCTGGCGCTTCAGCCCGCCCTGCCGCTGGCGCTGGATCTGCGCGCCAAGTCGCTGCAGCGGGTTGGCCGACCGCAGGATGCGGCCGAGGCCGGCCGCCAGGCGCTGTTGGCCAAGGACAGGGCCTGCCCGCGCCCGCCACAGGCCTGGCAGCCGCCTGCCGAGGGCCTGGCGCGGCGGTTGGCGGGCAAGCCCTCGGTGGTCTCGTTCTCGCTGTGGGGTGCGCATCCGCGCTACCTGCGCGGCGCTCTGCGCAACGCGCTGCTGATGCCCGACCTCTACCCCGGCTGGGTGATGCGTCTGTACCTCGACGAGACCGTGCCGGGCGCCTTCGTCGAGCAACTGCGCGCGCTGATGGTGGATGTGCGACTGCAGCCGGCCGGCCAGTCGCTGCGCCAGCGCCTGTGCTGGCGCTTCCAGGTGGCCAACGACCCTGCCGTGGGCCGATTCCTGGTGCGCGACTGCGACTCGGTCTTCAGCCTGCGCGAAGTGCGCGCGGTTGACGAGTGGATCGCCTCGGAGCGCTGGTTCCACGTGATCCGCGACTGGTGGACCCACACCGATCTGATGCTGGCCGGCCTGTGGGGCGGCGTGGCCGGCGTGCTCCCCGACCTGGTGCCGCTGCTGGCGCGCTACCAGAGCGGCAAGGCCGAAACCTCCAACATCGACCAATGGTTCCTGCGTGACCGCGTCTGGCCGCTGCTGCGCGGCCATGTGCTGGTGCACGACCGCCTCTTCGAGGTGCCCGGCCGCTGGCCGCTGCCGGAGCCCGACGGCAACTTCCACATCGGACAGGACGAGTTCGCCGCGCATAGGCAACGCCAGCGCGCCCTGCTGTCGGCCTGGATCGAGCGCCTGCCCTGCCTGCGCCTGCCCGATGACCCGCCACCGGACACGGCGGGCCAGGGCGCATAGCATCCCCGACCATGGACACCGTCACCGTCCCCCGCGCGTTGGAGCGCGTCATCACCGGCCGGCCCACCAGCGACGGCGCCGGCGTGCGCCTGCTGCGCGTGCTCGAGGGTCCGCTGCAGCAGCGCCTCGACCCCTTCCTGATGCTCGACGCCTTCGGCTCGGACGAGGCCGCCGACTACATTGCTGGCTTCCCCGACCACCCGCACCGCGGCTTCGAAACCGTGACCTACATGATTGCCGGGCGCATGCGCCACCGCGACTCGGCCGGCCACGAGGGCCTGCTCGAGAGCGGTGGCGTGCAGTGGATGACGGCGGGCCGAGGCGTCATCCACAGCGAGCTGCCCGAGCAGGATGACGGCCGCATGGAGGGCTTCCAGCTGTGGCTGAACCTGCCGGCGCGCGACAAGCTCTGCCCGCCCTGGTACCGCGACTTCGCCCACGACCAGATCCCCGAGTGGCAGGCCGGCGGCGTGCGCGTGCGCGTGATCGCCGGTCACCACCAGGGCGTGGCGGGCGCGGTGCAGCGCGAGGCCACGGCTGTGCTTTACCTGGACCTTCACCTGGAACCCGGCGCCGCGCACGCGGTGGCCCTGCCCGCCGCCCACAATGCCTTTGTGCAGGTCTACCGCGGCGAGCTGGCGCTGGACGGCGCCCACGTGGCGGCTGGACAGATGGGCCTGCTGGCCAACACGCCGGGCAGCGATGGCGTGTCACTCCGCAACCCCGGCGGGCAGCCTGCGCGAGCGCTGCTGCTGGCCGGCCGCCCTCTGGGCGAACCCATCGTGCAGTACGGCCCCTTCGTGATGAACACGCCGCAGCAGATCCACGAGGCGATCGCCGACTTCCGCGCCGGCCGCCTGGCCTGAGCGTGCCAGAGCACCCTCTCGGAGGGTGGCTGCGGTACCCCGCAGCCGGGGTGACCCATCGCAGGCCAGCGCACGGCCGCTCCGAAGCGGCCTGCGCACCCTCTCGGAGGGTGGCTGCGGTACCCCGCAGCCGGGGTGACCCATCGCAGGCCAGCGCACGGCCGCTCCGAAGCGGCCTGCGCACCCTCTCGGAGGGTGGCTGCGGTACCCCGCAGCCGGGTGCCCCAATCACCGCTCCTTTCGCAATGCCCCCGACGGGGCCGTCCCGGTGCCGAACATGAACACCGTGTAGATGCCCTGCGCCACCAATGCGGTGTCGCTGAGGCTGTAGAGCGGCGTGGAGGACAGCGCCGAGCTGACCTCCATCGTCGCCGCATCATTGGCATTCAGCGACACCGTCGCGGAGATGGTTCCGGCGGCCACATCCGACAGCACCGCTTCGTAGTCGACGGTCAGCGTCAGCGGATAGCTGCTCATGCCGGTCATCGCGTTGAGTAGGCGCAGCTTGAACTTGCTGCTGCTGGTGGGCAGGCGGTTGTCGTCCTTGACCATGCTCGACGTGGGCGCCGCTGCCGTACCGCTGACCAGCAAGGTGTAGTCGCCGCCGGCCTCCAGCGTGGCCGTCTGGGCAGCCAGGGCGCTGCCGGCCACGCTGATGTTGACCGTCGCTGAGCCGGCGCTGACCAGCTTGTACGAGCCAATGGTTGGCGACGGCGCGCCGCTGAGCAGGGAGACATCGCCGACGCTGGCGCTGACGGTGGCTCCGCCCTCCACCCCCCCCACCAGTCGCACCCGGGCCTGGGTGTTGTACAGCGCGGTGACCGCACCGCCCTGCACCAGCTGCAGCGCATGCACCAGCACGCCGCCTGGACCGGGCATCAGCACCAGCGTGACCACACCGGTGCTGGCCAGCGCGACGCCGGAGACGTCCAGGCGCACATCGTCCGTGTCCTCGGTGGCGGTGACACGCAGGCGGTAGGTGCCGGCGGTCACGCTGGTGACGCTGGACGATGTGCCCCCCGTCACCGCGCTGGCCACCGGGGTCGAGGCCTCCAGGTCGTCACCGCTGGCGGTCAGGTAGACATCCATCGTGCCGGCATCGCTGGCGGTGTTGAGCACGGTCACCTTGGTCTTGCCGCTGTCGGCAGCGTCGACCGAGTCCTCGATCAGGTTGGACTTGAGTGCGCCCTGCCAGCCGTAGGCGACGGCGGTGTACTTCGTGTCGCTGTCCAGCGTGCGGCTCTGGCTGAGCAGGTAGGTGGCCGAGTTGGCACTGGTCAGCGCGGCGGTCACGGTATCGGCCGACACGTCGGTGTAGCTGCTGGCGCTGCCATAGGCCACCGAGGAGATGGACAGATCGTCGTCCAGGTAAAGATCCAGGGCAGCGTAGCCACTGGCGTTGACCAGACGCAGCGACGCCTCGCCACTGCTGGAGGAGCCACCGCAACCCACCATGCTGCCCAGCGGGACAGCGGCCATCAGACCCAGGAAGTGGCGCTTGGACAGGTGGGAATCGGACACGGGCAGGGCTCCTTGGCGAGATGGTTGCGAATGATGGCGGATGGCGGGTGATCCTCGCGCCGGCGTGTTGCCGGCGTGTTGCGCAGACGTCGCGCCGCTGTGAATGGCCGCTGCGGCCGAGACGGCTGGAACAGCTCCGCCCTGGCGGCGCATTTTGCGCCTTTGCCGTGGTCAGAGGCCGGGCACAGTGGCGTCCCCGGACCCTGTCCGTCACCCTCGCATTCCGGAGAACCCCATGGCCGCATCCCTTCCCGTCTCCCGCCTGTCCAGGCAGGCCGACCGGCTCATCCTGGCGACCCTGCTGGCCTCGGTGGCCATGGCGCTGGGCCTGGGTGCCTACTACGGCCAGACGGGCCTGGCGCTGGTGGTGGGGGTGCCGCTGGCGCTGCTGGGCACGATGGCCGCCCTGGGCTCGCCGGGCTCGCTGGGGACCCGTCTGGTGCTGGCCGCTGCGCTGATGGCCAGCGTGGCCCTGCACATCCAGCTCGCGCGCGGACTGATCGAGATGCACTTCGGCGTCTTCGTCACGCTGGCCTTCCTGCTGGCCTACCGCGACTGGCGCCCGCTGGTGATGGCGGCGGGCGTGATCGCGGTGCACCACGTGCTGTTCGACCGCCTGCAGGCCGCCGGTCTGGGCACCTACTGCCTGACCGAACCCGATCTGCTGCGCGTCTTCGTCCATGCCGGCTACGTGGTGGCCCAGACGGCACTCGAGATCTACCTGGCCACGCTGATGCGGCGCGCTGCGACCCAGGGCGACGAGCTCACGGCCCTGGTCGACCACCTCGGATCCGACGGCGTGATCGCTCTGGATGTGGCGGACTTGCCTGCCCGCACGCACGGCGCGGCAGGCCTGCAGAAGGCCCTGCTGTCCCTGGGCCGCGTGCTGCAGACGGTGGGCGGCAGTAT
>JAFLDI010000301.1 GCA_017302485.1 Burkholderiales bacterium
GGCATCCTTACGGCCGAATCGGCCGAGCAGGCGAGGGGGCTGCTGGCGCGCCAGGAGGTGGCGGTGATCCTGTGCGACCAGCGCATGCCCGGCCAGACCGGCGTCGAGTTCCTCAAGGAGGTGCGCGAGCGCTGGCCCGACACGGTGCGCATCGTCATCAGCGGCTACACCGACAGCGAGGACATCATCGCCGGCATCAATGAGGCCGGCATCTACCAGTACATCCTCAAGCCCTGGGTACCCGACCACCTGCTGCAGACAGTGCGCACCGCGGTGGAGGCGCGCCAGTTGCAGCAGGGCCTGACGCGGCTGGAGCTGGACCTGCGCAGTGGCGCGCCTCTGCTGAGAGCCCGTCGTCAGCAGCGCATGGGCGAGGCGCGAGCGGCCTTTGACTTCGAGCGCATCGTGCGCGCTCCGGGCAGCCCGATGGAGGCCGTGTGCGTCACCGCCGCCAAGCTGGCCCGCTACGACCTGCCGGTGCTGATCGGCGGTGAGTCAGGCACTGGCAAGGAGCTGCTGGCGCGCGCCATCCACTACGCCAGCCCGCGCGCCGACGGCCCCTTCGTGCTGGAGAACTGTGCTGCGATCCCGGACACCCTGTTGGAGAGCGAGCTGTTCGGCCACAAGCGCGGCGCCTTCACCGGTGCCTTCGAGGACCATGTGGGCCTGTTCCAGCGTGCCCACGGCGGCACGGTCTTTCTCGACGAGATCGGCGAGACCTCGCCGGCCTTCCAGGTCAAGCTGCTGCGCGTGCTGCAGGAGGGCGAGCTGCGCCCGGTGGGCTCGACCCGCGCGGTGCCGGTGGACGTGCGTGTGGTGGCGGCCAGCCACCGGCGGCTGGACGAGGAAGTGCGCGCCGGGCGCTTTCGAGAAGACCTGTACTACCGCATTGCCGGTGCCACGCTGCACATGCCCGGCCTGCGCGAGCGCCGCGGCGACATCATGCCGATCGCCCAGCACCTGCTGGCCCAGGTGGCGAGCGAGCTCAACCGTCCCGGCATGCGCTTCGGTGACGGCTGCCTGCGCTGCCTGATGGCCTACGACTGGCCCGGCAACATCCGCGAACTGCGCAACGAGATCGCCCGCGCGGTGGCGCTGGCCGATGGCGACACCCTGGGTCCCGACTGCCTGTCGCTGAGCCTGCGCCAGGGGCGCAGCGCGCTGGCGCCGGCCGAGCCGGCGGCAGCGGCCCTGCCGCTCAGTGGAACGCTGCAGGAGCGGCTCGATGCGGTCGAGGCCATGGTGCTGCGCGAGGCGCTGGAGCGTCATCGCTGGAACAAGACCCGGGTGGCGGCCGAACTGGGCCTGTCGCGCGTGGGCTTGCGGGCCAAGCTGCAGCGCCTGGGCCTGGAGGACAAGGCGTGATCAGCCGGCGCTGGTCACGCAGCGGTTGCGGCCGTCGGCCTTGGCCTGGTAGAGCGCGCGGTCAGCCTGGTCAATCAGGCGCTGGTAGTCGGGGTGACCGTCATGCACCGCCACGCCGACGCTGACGGTCGCGGTGAGGCGGCTGCCTCCGGCCAGCGGGATCGATTCGGCCGCCACGGCCTGCCGGATCTTCTCGGCCAGCTGCAGAGCCTGCAGCGCACTGACCTCGACCAGCAGCAGCAGGAACTCCTCGCCGCCATAGCGGAAGACCGAGTCACCGCTGCGCACGCTGGCCACCAGCACACTGGCCAGGTGCTGCAGCACCCGGTCTCCCGCCTCATGGCCATGGCGGTCGTTGATGTCCTTGAAGTGGTCGACGTCGATCATCAGCACGGCGAAGCATGGCCCGCCACGCCGGCTCAGCTCCACCTCACGACCCAGCACGGCAGGCAGGAAGCGACGATTGAGCAACTGGGTCAGCGCATCGCGCCCGGCCTCCAGGTCCACCAGGCGGTCGAACAGGGTGTCGCTGAGGTAGCGCGCCTGGCCGACCTCGCCCAGCACCGCGCGCAGACGGCGTCTGAGCTCCTCGCCGCCCACCTCGACCTCACGTTGGCACAGCGGCAGCAGCGCGCTGTCGATGTGGGTGATGCACTCGTTGAGCGAGGCCAGTTCAGGCGCCTGCGCGAAGATGGCCGGGGCCTTGTGGCGCACCCACAGACCAAAGGACGATTGGCCCAGCGCCGACAGCTCCATGCCTGCGGGCGCGGACATCACGTCCTGCAGGAGGTGGTTCTCCCAATCAAGCAGCGCGCCGCGCTGGCGCTCGCGCTCGAGACTCATGTTCAGGCTGCTGGCAAAGCTCCGGTAGGCCTCATCGGTGCGGGTGACCATTTCGTGCGCATCGACATACTGCGCCGACATCACTTCGATGGCCAGGTCGATCAGCGATTGTCCGGCGCTGGCCGCCTCGGCACGCACGGCCGGCTGGGCGCTGTCGCTGTCCAGGAGCAGCCGGGTCAGCGCGGTCTTCAGCAGCCGGGCGCCGCGCATCACCAAGTCCACGCGCAGACGGATGCGCGCATGGACCCGCCCCACGTGGCGCTGCACCGCAATCTGCTCGCGCACCAGGCTGGCGTCCCAGCAGCAGGTCAGCTCGCGCACCCAGCGCTCCATCGAAGGCCTCAGCCGCTCGTCGACCACCGCATGGTCCAGGTAGCCGCGTGCCATCGGATCGGCCATCATGCCGTCGTAGAACAGCCGGGCCAGCGTGGGTGCTGCGGCCGCTGCTGTGCCCGACAGCAGAGCCCGTGCCTCGGGCGTGGTGGTGTCAATCAGCGCGCGCCACTGACGCTCAATGGTGGGGTCGATCGTGGGGTCGGGGTTGGGCGGTGCGGTCATCGGTGGCGCGGTCGCAGACCTGAAGTGCCCGAAGTTAGCATGCTGTCGAACCTGGCCGGGAGAGCGCAATGAGTCTGAACGTCCTGTGGCTGCAGAGCGGTGGTTGCGGCGGCTGCAGCATGTCGCTGCTGAATGCCGATGTGGCCGACTTCCCGGCCTGGTGGCACCAGGCCGGCTTGAACCTGCTGTGGCATCCCTCGCTGTCATTGGCCAGCGGCAGGGACGCGCTGGGTGTGCTGGAGGACTGTCTGGCTGGCCGCGTGGCGCTAGATGTGCTGTGTCTGGAGGGCGCGCTGCTGCGTGGCCCGCAGGGCAGCGGGCGCTTTCACCTGCTGGCCGGCACCGGTCTGCCGATGACGCACTGGGTGGCGCGGCTGTCCAGTGTGGCGCGGCATGTGGTGGCGGCGGGCACCTGTGCGGCCTTCGGCGGCGTCAGTGCCACCGGCCCCAATCCCACCGAGGCCTGCGGCCTGCAGTTCGAGGACGACCGCCCCGGCGGCCTGCTGGGCGCCGCCTTCCGCGCGCGCGGCGGCCTGCCGGTGATCAACGTGGCCGGCTGCCCGACGCACCCCGGCTGGGTGACCGACACGCTGTCGGCCCTGTCGGCCGGCCTGCTGGGCGCGGACGATCTGGACACGCTGCAGCGCCCACGCTTCTACGCCGACCAGCTGGTCCACCACGGCTGCACCCGCAACGAGTATTACGAGTTCAAGGCCAGCGCCGCCAAGCCCTCGGACCTGGGCTGCATGATGGAGCACATGGGCTGCAAGGGCACGCAGGCGCATGCCGATTGCAATATCCGGCTGTGGAACGGTGAGGGCAGCTGCACCCGCGGGGGCTACGCCTGCATCAGCTGCACCGAACCGGGCTTCCAGGATCCGGGTCACGCCTTCCATGCCACGCCCAAGCTGGCCGGCATCCCGATCGGCCTGCCCACCGACATGCCCAAGGCCTGGTTCGTGGCGCTGGCCTCGCTGTCCAAGAGTGCCACGCCCAGACGGGTCAAGCACAACGCCACGGCCGACCACATCATGGTGCCGCCGGTGGCCCGGCGCACCCGTCTCAAATGAGTGCGCCGCGCCGCCTGCAGCTGGGCCCGTTCAACCGGGTCGAAGGCGATCTAGAGGTGACGTTGGACATTGCCGACGGCGTGGTCCGCGAGGCCCGCGTCACCGCCACCATGTACCGCGGCTTCGAGCAGATGCTGCCGGGCCGCGACCCGATGGATGCGCTGGTCATCGTGCCGCGCATCTGCGGCATCTGCTCGGTCTCCCAATCGGTGGCCGCCGCGCGCGCGCTGGCCGATCTGGCCGGTGTGCAGCCGCCCCCGAATGGCGAGCGGGTGATCAACCTGATGCTGGCCTGCGAGAACCTGGCCGACCACCTGGCGCACTTCTACCTCTTCTTCATGCCCGACTTCACGCGCGCCGACTACGCCGGCCGTGCCTGGTTCGCTGAGGCGCAGCGGCGCTTCGCCGCGCTGGACGGCTCGGGTGGTGGCGAGCACGCGCGCGCCGCGGTGCAGGCGCGCCAGCGCTGGTTCCGCCTGATGGGCCTGCTGGGCGGCAAGTGGCCGCACACCCAGAGCGTGCTGCCAGGCGGCAGCTCGCGCCCGGTGGAGGCCAGCGAGCGGCTGCGCCTGCTGGGCTGGGTGCGCGAGTTCCGCCAGTTCCTGGAGCAGCAGCTGTTTGGCGACACGCTGGAGGCGGTGGCGGCGCTCGACACCGAAGCGGCCTTGGCCGCCTGGGTCGATGCGGCGCCCGGTCAGGGCGATCTGCGCCTGTTCCTCGCC
>JAFLDI010000302.1 GCA_017302485.1 Burkholderiales bacterium
GGCCGCGGTTGGCCGGGTGGTCCCGGTCGCCGCGCACCTGCACGATGCGGCGCTCGCTGTCGCGCTGCAGCACGATGCCGCAGCCCACGCCGCAGTAGGGGCAGACGCTGCGCACCTCGTCCATCATGCGGCCTGTCAGGCGAGCAGCCAGACCGCGCCGTCGCGGGCCTGCACCTCGAAGGTCTGCAGCGTGGTGGCGGCGTCCTCCAGGCAGGCGCCGCTGCGCAAGGCGTAGTGCTGCTTGTAGATCGGCGAGGCCACCACCGGCTCGCCGCCCAGGTCGCCGACGATGCCGCGCGAGAGCACGTTGGCGCCGCTCTTCGGGTCGTGGTTGTCGAGCGCGAAGAGGCGGTCGTCGGCCAGGCGGAAGACGGCGATCTGGCGGCCGCCCAGCAGCGCGCAGACGCCGGTCTCGGGGAGGATGTCGCCCAGCGCGCAGATGCGCTGCCAGGCGGCGTGGGGCTGGTCCATCGGGGGCTCCTCAGACGGGGGTGGCTTCGGCGGCGGGCTGCGCCTGCAGCGCGCGCTTTTCCTCGGGCGTGGCCGGGCGGGGCTGGCCGCGTTCCTCGACAAACACCACGTTGGCGTCGCCCGCCTCGCTGTTGACGAAGCTGCGCAGCTGCTGCAGCGTGGACGGCGTTTCGAGCGCCACCTTCCACTCGCAGGCGTAGGCGCCGATGACCTGGGCCATCGCGGCCTCCAGCTCCTCGCCGATGCCCAGCGAGTCCTGCATCACCACCGCCTTCAGGTAGTCCAGGCCGCCTTCGAGGTTGTCGCGCCAGGTGCTGGTGCGCTGCAGACGGTCGGCGGTGCGGATGTAGAACATCAGGAAGCGGTCGATCGCGCGGATCAGGCTGGCCTCGTCCAGGTCGCTGGCCAGAAGTTCGGCGTGGCGCGGCTTCATGCCGCCGTTGCCGCACACATACAGGTTCCAGCCGCGCTCGGTGGCGATAACACCCACATCCTTGCCCTGCGCCTCGGCGCATTCGCGGGTTCAGCCCGACACGCCGAACTTGATCTTGTGCGGCGCGCGCAGGCCCTTGTAGCGGTGCTCCAGCCGCAGCGCCATGCCCACCGAGTCCTGCACGCCGTAGCGGCACCAGGTGGAGCCGACACAGCTCTTGACGGTGCGCAGCGCCTTGCCGTAGGCATGGCCCGACTCGAAGCCGGCATCGACCAGATCGCGCCAGATCTGCGGCAGCTCATGCGCCTGCGCGCCGAACAGGTCGATACGCTGGCCGCCGGTGATCTTGGTATAGAGCCGGTGGCGCTGCGCGATCTGGCCGATGGTGATCAGCTGCTGCGGTGTGATCTCGCCGGCCGGCACGCGCGGGACCACCGAGTAGGTGCCGTCCTTCTGGATGTTGGCCAGGAAGCGGTCGTTGGTGTCCTGCAGCGGCAGGTGCTTCGGGGCGAGCACGAAGTCGTTCCAGCAGCTGGCCAGGATGCTGGCTACCGCCGGCTTGCAGATGTCGCAGCCGTGGCCGCGGCCGTGCCTGGCGATCAGCTCGCCAAAACTGCGGATGCCACCGACGCGCACCAGGTGGTGCAGTTCCTGGCGCGAGTGCGGGAAGTGCTCGCAGATGTGGTTGGTCACCGCCACGCCCTGGCGCTTCAACTCGGCCTTCAGCACCTGCTGCACCAGCGGCACGCAGCCGCCGCAGGAGGTGCCGGCGCGGGTGCAGGCCTTGAGCGCGCCCAGCTCGTGCACGCCCTCGGCGATGGCGCCGCAGAGCTGGCCCTTGCTGACGTTGTTGCAGGAGCAGATCTGCGCCGTGTCGGGCAGCGCGTCCACGCCCAGCCCGACGGGCGCACCGTCACCGGCGGGCAGGATCAGCTGCTCGGGCGCGCCCGGCAGCGCCAGGCCGTTGAGCACGTACTGCAGCAGCGTGCCGTACTCGCTGGCATCGCCCACCAGCACCGCGCCCAGCAGCGTCTTGCCGTCGGCACTCAGCACCAGGCGCTTGTAGAGCTGCTTGGGTTCGTCGCTGAAGGCGATGCTGCGGCAGCCTGGCGTGCGGCCCTGCGCATCGCCGATGCTGGCCACGTCCACGCCCATCAGCTTGAGCTTGGTCGACAGGTCGGCGCCGCGGAAGGCGGCGGTGTCGCCAGCGATCTGAGCGGCCACCACGCGGGCCATCTCGTAGCCGGGCGCCACCAGGCCGAAGACCTGCTCGTTCCAGCTGGCGCATTCGCCGATCGCGAAGATCGCCGGGTCGCTGCTGCGGCACTGGTCGTCCACCACCACGCCGCCGCGCGGACCGATGGCCAGCGCGCACTGGCGCGCCAGCTCGTCGCGCGGCCGGATGCCGGCCGAGAAGACCAGCATGTCGGTCTCCAGGTGACTGCCGTCGGCGAACACCAGGCGGTGGCGCGCGCTGGCGCCATCGGTAATCTCCAGTGTCTGCCGGCTGGTGTGCACCTGCACGCCCAGGCCCTCGATGCGTCGGCGCAGCAGCGCGCCGCCGGCCTCGTCGATCTGCACCGCCATCAGCCGCGGCGCGAACTCCACGACATGCGTGGCCAGGCCCATGTCGCGCAGCGCCTTGGCGCATTCCAGGCCGAGCAGGCCGCCGCCGATGACCACGCCGCTGCCCGACACCGCGCCGCTGGCCTGCATCGCCTGCAGGTCCTCGATCGTGCGGTAGACATGGCAGTGCGCCCGGTCACGGCCGGGGATCGGTGGCACGAAGGGCACCGAGCCGGTGGCCAGCACCAGCTGGTCGTAGTGCAGCTGCTCGCCGTCGGCCAGGCGCAGCGTGCGCTCGCGCCGCTCGATGCTGGCCACACGAGCGCCCAGGCGCAGCGTCAGCCCCGGTCGGTCATAGAAGCCGGCGGGCACCAGCGACAGGTCCTCGGCGCTGCGGCCGCTGAAGAACTCGCTCAGGTGCACGCGGTCGTAGGCGGCGCGCGGCTCTTCGCCCAGCACCGTGACCTGCAGGCCGGCGGCGGGCAGGTCGGGGATGCGCTGCAGCAGCTCCTCGACGAAGCGGTGGCCGACCATGCCGTTGCCGGCGACGACCAGGTGGGTGTGCGGGGCCATGATGGGGCTCCTCATGCCGCCTTCTCCACGTGGCCCTGCCGCGTGTAGAGGAAGTCGATCACCGCCTTGCGGCAGGCCTGGTAGGTGGGGTCGTCGGCCAGCGCCACGCGGCTGCGCGGACGCGGCAGATCGACATGCAGCACCTCGCCGATCGTGGCGGCGGGGCCGTTGGTCATCATCACGATCTTGTCGGACAGCAGCACCGCCTCGTCCACGTCGTGCGTCACCATCACCACGGTGGCGCGGGTCTGGGCGACGATCTCCAGCAGCTCGTCCTGCAGCTTGGCGCGGGTGAGCGCATCCAGCGCGCCGAAGGGCTCGTCCATCAGCAGCACCTGCGGCTCCATCGACAGCGCCCGGGCGATGCCCACACGCTGCTTCATGCCGCCGGAGATCTCGCCGGGGCGCTTGCTCGCGGCATGGCCCAGGCCCACCAGGGCCAGCGCGGCCTCGGTGCGGGCCTTCAGCTGCGCCTTGCTCTCGCGGCCGCCGAAGACCCGCTCCACCGCCAGGTGGATGTTCTCGAAGCAGGTCAGCCAGGGCAGCAGCGAGTGGTTCTGGAAGACCACCGCGCGCTCCGGCCCGGGGCCCTTGATCTCCTTGTCGGCGCACAGCAGCGCGCCTTCGGTGGGCGCGGTCAGCCCGGCGATCAGGTTCAGCAGCGTGGACTTGCCGCAGCCCGAGTGACCGATCAGCGCGACGAACTCGCCCTGGGCCACGTGCAGGTCGATGTCGCGCAGCGCGGGGAACAGGCCCTGCTTGGTCTTGAAGGTCTGCGCGACGCCCTGGATCTCGATGTACTTGGCGGTGTTCATGCCTTGACCTCCTCGTAGGTGAACAGCGAGGCCAGGCGGATCAGCGCGGCCTCCAGCAACAGGCCGACACCCCCGATCACGAAGATCGCGATGATGATCGACGAGACGTTCAGGTTGTTCCACTCGTCCCAGACCCAGAAGCCGATGCCCACGCCGCCGGTCAGCATCTCGGCGGCCACGATCACCAGCCAGGCCGTGCCCACCGCCAGGCGCACGCCGGTCAGCAGGTAGGGCAGCACCGCGGGGAAGAGGATCTTGGTGAAGACCTTCCACTCGCTCAGGTTGAGCACGCGGGCGACGTTCAGGTAGTCCTGCGGCACGCGCTGCACGCCCACCGCGGTGTTGATGATCATCGGCCAGATCGAGCAGATGAAGATCGTCCAGATCGCGGCCGGGTTGGCGCCCTTGAAGACCAGCAGACCGATCGGCAGCCAGGCCAGCGGCGAGACCGGGCGCAGCAGGCTGATCAGCGGGTTGAACATGCGCGACAGGAACACCGAGCGGCCGATCGCGAAGCCGGCCGGTATGCCCACCAGCGCCGCCAGGCCGAAGCCGATGCCCACCCGCTTGAGCGAGGACAGGATGTTCCAGCCGATGCCCTGGTCGTTCGGGCCGTTGCTGTAGAACGGATCGGAGAAGACCTTGACGGCCTGCGCCCAGGTCTCTGCGGGCTTGGGAATGCCGCTGCCGGTGGTGGACGCAATGCCCTGCCACACCAGCACCAGCAGGCCCAGGCCGAAGATC
>JAFLDI010000303.1 GCA_017302485.1 Burkholderiales bacterium
CTTCGCCCCCCCAGGGGGGCCGCGCGGGCCTTGGGGCGGCCCGGCGACCCGCGCTGAGCCCCCAGGTTGACCGCTGTCTTTTTCCTGCGAAGAGGCCACCGGGTGGGTGGCGCGGCCGTAGAATGGTCTGCAATTTCCGTGCCGCAGCCATGTCCCGCCGACTCCCCACCTGCCTGATCGCCGCGCTGGCGCTGTTGGCCTGCGTCCCTGCCAGTGCCGAGAAAGCCGACCGGACCAAGCCACTGGTCGTGGAAAGCGACGGCAAGAAGGCCGCCTCGGTCGACCTGAGCAAGCGCACCACCACCGTCGTCGGCAACGTGGTCATCACCCAGGGCACGCTGCAGATCAAGGCCGACAAGGTGGATGTGCGCGAGGACGCTCCTGGCCGCTTCAGTGCCACGGCACTGGGCAGCGCCACCCAGCCGGCCACCTTCCGCCAGAAGCGCGACCGGGTCGACGAGGTCATCGAGGCCCAGGCTCTGCGCATCGAGTACGACGGCGCTGCCGACCGCATCCGCCTGGTCGGCGAGGCACGCATGCGCATCCTGCGCGCCGGCCAGCCGGCCGACGAGGCGACCGCCGCCGTCATCGTCTACGACCAGCCCGGCGACACCCTGAGCTTTGAAGGTGGCGGCCCTGGCAGCAGCGCCGCCGCCAGCCGACCGCGCCTGGTCTTCGTGCCGCGCGCCGACACCCCCGAGGCCCCGCGTTGACCACCGTTGCCCCGGACATCGCGGCCGTCGCAGCCCGCGCCAGCCGACTGGAGGCCAGCGGCCTGCGAAAGGCCTACGGCGCCCGGGTGGTGGTGAAGAACGTGCACCTCTCGGTGGGCGCCGGCGAGGTGATCGGCCTGCTGGGCCCCAACGGCGCCGGCAAGACCACCACCTTCTACATGGTGGTCGGCCTGGTGCGATGCGACGCCGGCGAGATCCACATCGATGGCGAACCGGTGCAGCGCAAGCCCATTCACCAGCGCTCGCGCATGGGTCTGTCCTACCTGCCGCAGGAAGCCTCGATCTTCCGCAAGCTGACGGTGGACGAGAACATCCGCGCCGTGCTGGAGCTGCAGTACGGCCCCGACGGCAAGCCGCTGTCGGCCACCGAGATCCAGTCGCGCCTGGAGGGCCTGCTGCACGACCTCAGCCTCACCGGCCTGCGCGACTCGCCCGCCCCGGCGCTGTCGGGTGGCGAGCGCCGGCGGGTGGAGATCGCCCGCGCGCTGGCCACGCAGCCGCGCTTCATCCTGCTCGATGAGCCCTTTGCCGGGGTCGATCCGATCGCGGTGATCGAGATCCAGCGCATCATCCGCTTTCTCAAGAGCCGCGGCATCGGTGTGCTGATCACCGACCACAACGTGCGCGAGACCCTGGGCATCTGCGACCGCGCCTACATCATCAGCGAAGGCTCGGTGCTGGCCGAAGGCACGCCCGACCACATCGTCGAGAACCCGGACGTGCGCCGGGTCTACCTCGGCGAGCACTTCAGAATGTGAGATGACGACCCCCCGGTCCAACAACGTTGTCCCGGCCCCCCGAGGGGGCTGGCGCCTTGCTTGGGAGCGGCCCGGCGCGGCGGCGCCTGTGCCTGCGAGCATGCCATGAAACCGACCCTGCAGGTCCGCCTCTCGCAGCACCTGGCGCTGACCCCGCAGCTGCAGCAATCGATCCGGCTGCTGCAGCTGTCGACGCTGGAGCTGCACCAGGAGGTTGAGCAGATGCTCGACCAGAACCCCTTCCTGGAGACCGAGGACGAAGGCCCCGGCTTCGAGTTCACCTCGGTCGACCGCGCCAGCACCACCCAGCGCGAGGAAACCGACAGCGCCGGTGCATCGGTGGGTGAAGGTGGCGACGACAGCGCTGGCGTGGACAGCGCCGACTTCGGCACCACCGAGCGCGACGACTGGGAAAACGGCACCGAGCGCGACGACTTCGACGGCATCCGCGAAACCCCCGGCACCGGCGCCGGCCAGGGCAATGAGGACGACTTCGAGCCGCAGGAGCGCAGTGTCAGCGGCCCCACGCTGCAGGAGCACCTGCGCCAGCAGTTGCTGGGCATGCGCCTGTCGCCGCAAGACGCGGCCGCGGTACATGTGCTGATCGAGTCCCTCGATGAAGACGGCTACCTCGACGGCACGCTGGAGGACATCGCCGAACGCGTGGCCGACAGCCTGGGCCTGGGCGAGCCCGACGAGCGCGAGGAGCTGCTGGACCAACTGCGCTGCGGTCTGGCCTGGCTGCAGAGCATGGAGCCCGCCGGCGTGGGCGCGGCCAACCTGGGCGATTGCCTGTGCCTGCAGCTGCGCCACTGCCCGGCCGGCCCGGCGCGCGACTGCGCCATGGCCATTGCCCGCAGCCACCTGGAACTGCTGGCGCGGCGCGACCTGAAGAAACTGGCCGTCGCCACCCACGCCGACGAGGCCACCGTCAAGGCCGCGCAGGCCCTGATCGTGGCCTGCGAGCCCAAGCCCGCGCGCCCCTTCGCGCCGGCCGAGAGCCTGATCGTCGTGCCCGATGTCATTGTGGTGAAGAGCGGCCGCAACTGGAAGGTCACGCTCAACCCTGACGTGATGCCCAAACTCCGTGTCAGCGAGCTCTACGCCCAGGCCATCCGTGGCCAGCGCGGCGGCGGCAACCTGTCGGCGCGGCTGCAGGAGGCGCGCTGGTTCATTCGCAACATCCAGCAGCGCTTCGACACCATCCAGCGCGTCAGCCAGGCCATCGTCGAGCGCCAGAAGGCCTTCTTCACCCACGGCGAGATCGCCATGAAGCCGCTGGTGCTGCGCGAAATTGCTGATGAACTGGGCCTGCACGAATCCACCATCTCCCGCGTGACCACGGCCAAGTACATGGCCACGCCGTTTGGCACCTTCGAGCTGAAGTACTTCTTCGGCTCCAGCCTGAACACCGACGCCGGCGGCAACGCCAGCTCCACCGCGGTGCGCGCGCTGATCAAGCAGTTCGTGGCCGCCGAGGACATCAAGAAGCCGCTGTCCGACAGCCAGATCGCCGACATGCTCGAAGAGCAGGGCATCCAGGTGGCGCGCCGCACCGTGGCCAAGTACCGCGAGGCGCTGAAGATCGCGCCGGCCAATCTCCGAAAGGCCATGTGAACACCCCGCGCCGCGTCTCCCGCAGCGACGCACCTCCCGCCACCCTCGGCCCCGGTGTGATGTTCCTCCCCTGTGCCGCAGGGGTGGAGCCGCTGCTGGCCGAGGAATGCGCGCGCCTGCTGCCCGAAGGCACCAACGTCGAAGCCAGCCGCGGCGGCGTCTTCGTCGACGGCACGCCCGAGGACGCGCTGCGCCTGAACCTGGGCAGCCGCCTGGCCCAGCGCGTGCTGTGGCAGGTGGCCGGCGGCCTCTACCGCGACGAGCGCGACCTCTACGACCTGGCCCGGCAGGTCGACTGGACCCGCTGGATCACCCCCGCGCAGACCCTGCGCGTGGACACCAGCGCCTGGCGCAGCCCGCTGCACAGCCTGAACTTCGCCGGCCTGAAGATCAAGGACGCGGTGTGTGACGCGCTGCGCGAGGCCACCGGCGAGCGCCCCAGCGTCGACACCCGCTTCCCCGACCTGTCGCTGGTGCTGCACCTGGGCCCCGAGCACGCGCAGCTGAGCGTGGACCTGTCCGGCGAGGCCCTGTTCAAGCGCGGCTGGCGCGAGGCCAAGGGCGAGGCGCCGCTGAAAGAGACCCTGGCCGCCGCGATGCTGGCCGCCGCCGGCTGGCAGGGCCGCGCCGAAGACGGCCCGCTGCTCGACCCCTGCTGCGGCGCCGGCACCATCGCCATCGAGGCCGCGCAGATCGCCTGCGGCATCGCCCCCGGCGGCCAGCGCCGCTTCGCCTTCGAGAAGCTGCTGCCCTTCAAGCCGCTGCTGGGCACCTGGGGCCAGATGAAGCGCGCCGCCGAGGCCGCCGTCCACGCGCCCGCGGTGAAGATCTACGCCGGCGACGTGAGCTTTCGCATGACCGACTTCGCCGCCCGCAACGCCGAGCGCGCCGGTGTGGCCCACGCCATCGAGTTCAAGACCGCCGACGCGCTGCAGCGTCCCGCACCAGCCGAGGCCGGCACGATCGTGATGAACCCGCCCTACGGCGAGCGGATTGCGCCCAAGGGCAGTGGCCAGGGCACCGGCGGCGTGCGTGGCGAGGTGATGGGCGAGCGCTTCGAGGGCGCAGCGGATGCCGGCGAGTTCTACGCCCGCCTGGCCGCCCACTGGAAGAAGGCCTACCCCGGCTGGACCGCCTGGGTCCTCACCCCCGAGGCCAAGACCCCCAGCCTGATGCGCCTGAAGGAAAGCCGCCGCGTGCCGATGTGGAACGGCCCGATCGAGTGCCGGATGTTCCGGTTTGATCTGGTGGCGGGGTCGATGCGCAAGGACTCAGGCGCTGCCTGAAGCCCCAGCCGCCTGCCGCAGCGCCTGCGCAAACACCTCCGGTGGCTGCCCGCCGCTGACCAGATACTGGCGGTTGATCACCACCGCCGGCACCGAGTGGATGCCGGCCTGCTGCCACAGCGCCTGCTCCTGGCGCACCTCGGCGGCGTAGTGCTGCGGATCGTCGATCACCGCGGTGGCCTGCGCGGCGTC
>JAFLDI010000304.1 GCA_017302485.1 Burkholderiales bacterium
CCAGGGCGGCTGGGTGGGCCCGCAGGCCCGGCCCTGGCAGTTCGTGCTGGGCATCGGCATGGCCTGCGCAGTGACCGCACTGCCGATCCTGATCCTGTTCATGGAGAAGCTGGGCATCCTGCGCCAGCCGCTGGGCCAGCGCATCCTGCGCTACGCCAGCCTGGATGACATCGCGATCTGGGCCGTGCTGGCGCTGATCCTGATGGACTGGCAGCGCGTGGGCCGCCAGCTGGCCTTCCTGGCCCTGTTCGCGCTGGCGGCCTGGGGCGTGCGCCGTCTGATGCAGGCCATCCCCGAGAAGGACCGCTGGTACACCGCGCTGATCTGGCTGGCCAGTTGCGCTTTCCTGGCCGACTGGGCAGGCCTGCACTTCATGGTGGGCGCCTTCCTGGCCGGCGCCGTGCTGGACGCGCACTGGTTCAACCAGGAGCGCATGGACCTGCTGCGCCACCACGTGCTGCTGGTGCTGATGCCGGTGTTCTTCCTGTCCACCGGTCTGCGTACCCATTGGGACAGCGGCGGCCTGGCGGTGTTCGGCGCCGCGGCGCTGCTGCTGGCGGCACAGCTGGTGGGCAAGCTTGCCGGCTTGCGCCTGGCTGGCCGCCTGCTGGGCTGGCCGAAGGACGAAGCCAGTCTGATCGCCTGGCTGCTGCAGACCAAGGCGCTGATCATGATCATCTTCGCCAACATCCTGCTGGACAAACAGGTCATCACCGCCGAGACCTTCACCGCGCTGCTGCTGATGGCGGTGGCCAGCACCATGCTGACGGTGCCGGTGGTGGCGCCGAGGCTCAGTTCGGCAGGTGCCCGTAGCTGAAGGCCCGTGTGATCGTCCAACGCTGGCCGAGCTGGCGCCAGAGGATCGTGAACTCGGCGCGGCCTTCGCAGGGATGAGTCGTGCCACCGGGCTTGTAGTGGCAGAAGCGATGCTCGCCCCGTGCCAGTGCGCCATAGCCCTGTATGGGCCACACCTTCAGCGTCCCTGGCACCAGTTCGCGCTGGAACTTTCCACAGACGTTGGTCCGGGTCTGCGCGATCATTTCGTCGCGCGCCCAGGTGACGCCACCGAGGTCGTGATAGAACTCCACGTCAGGCTCGAAGAAGCTGGCGTAGCGGTCGAGTTGAGCGGGGACCTCGCATCGATTGAAGGCCTCGAAGGCCGCGCTATCCAGTGCGGCAATCGTGCTGAACAGGTCGGACTGCGGCGCTGCGTTGGCCGCCGCCTGACCGCCCATGGCGAGGCTCCCTAGCGTGAGCAGCAGCGCGCGCGTGCGTCGAACAGGCATGGGTTTCACTCCGGGGAGGCGGAAAGGCGGCATGGTCGCAGCGGGGCGCCGCGCCGACCAGCCGCCAGCGACGCACGGGTGTTTGCGCGTGACCAGCCGCTGATTGGCGCGACGAACGCCCGCGTCGCGTCAGCGCCCCAGGTCGCCCTTCAGCACATACCAGGCGTCCTCCACCCAATCGCACAGCACACGCCGTGTGTCGCGCGGGTCGATGATGTCGAGCACGCCGAACTTTTCGGCGGTGCGGAAGGGAGAGGTCATTGCCAGGTAGTGCGCCTCCAGCTCGGCGCGTTTGGCGGCCGGGTCTGGGGCGGCCTCGATCTCGGCCTTGTGGGCGGCCATCACGCCGCCTTCGATGGGGATCGATCCCCAGCGGGCGGACGGCCAGGCGAAGCGGTGGTTCAGCCGGTCGCCCCCCTTGGGGCCGTGCAGCGCGCCGGCCATGCCGAAGCAGCGCCGCATCAGGATCGAGACCCAGGGCGAACGGCATTCCGCCAGCGCCTCACCCAGCCGGGTGGCGCCCAGCAGCGTGCCGGCCAGTTCTGCCTCCAGCCCGGTGGCGTTGCCCGGCTGGTCCACCAGGTTGACCACTGGCAGGTGGAACTGGCTGCACAGCCGGGTGTGGCGCTCCATCTTGGTGGCGGCCTGCAGCGTCATCGCGCCGCCGGCCACCTTGGGGTCGTTGGCGATGATGCCCACCGGCACACCATTGAGGCGACCGAGCAGTGTGATCACCGAGCCGCCCTGCCAGCGGCCGATCTCGAACAGGCTGTCGCGGTCGAACACCGCGTCCAGGATCTTGCGCGGGTCGTAGATCTTGCGTCGGTCGCGCGGGATGGCGTCCTTGAGCCAGTCCTCGGCCCGGCAGGGGTCGTCGTCGCAAGGCTGTAGCGGTGGCAGCTCGTGCACGCTGCGCGGCAGATAGGACAGGAAGCGCTTGACCTGGGCCAGCGCGTCGGCCTCATCGACCGCCTCGTTGTGCACCAGGGCGCTCTTGCGGTGTGCCTTCCAACCGCCGAGCTCGTTCTTGTCGACCTCCACGCCATAGGCCTGCCGCACCACATGTGGGCCGGCGGCCATCACCTGGGCCTGTTCGCGCACCAGCACCGAGAAGTGCGAGGACAGCACCTTGACGGCGCCCTGTCCCACACAGGCGCCCAGCGCCACGCCCACCACCGGCACGGTGTTCAGCAGCTCCTGGGCCGGCCAGGTGGTGTATTCGGGGATCTTGGTGCCGCCGATCTGCATCAGCAGCTTGACGCTGCCACCGGCCGAGTCCACCAGTCGCACCAGCGGCATGCGCAACTGCCACGCCAGGCGCTCGATATAAATCCACTTGTCGGCGATGGTGCCCTCAGAGCTGCCAGCCTTGATGGTGAAGTCGTCGACGTGCAGCGCCAGCTTGCGGCCGTCGATATGGGCAGTGCCGACGATGGCGTTGGTGGGATCGGTGCGGTCGTAGCGGCCGTCGGCGTGGTAGTGGCCCTTGCCGGCCAACGCGCCCATTTCATGGAAGCTGCCTTCGTCCACCAGCGCGGCAATGCGCTCGCGCGCGTTCATCCGGCCGCTGGCCTTGAAGCGGGCCAGGGCCTCCGGGCCCCCCATGGCTTGCGCGCTGGCACGGCGAGCCTGCAGCTCGGCCAGCTCGGCGGCCCACTCGCCGCCGGGCTCGCGCGCTGGGTTCCAACGTGCAGTCGGACCAGCGCTCACTTGCCTGCCCCCAGGTTGAGCTGGCGCACCAGCTCGGTGGTGGCGGTCCACTCCGACTGCAGGTAGCGGTGCGAGTCGACATAGCCGCGGAAGATCGGCTTGTTGCCGGACTTCTCGACCAGGGCGATCCACTGCCTGTCCTGCGACACCTGGCGCAGCGCATCTTCCCAGAAGCGGATCTGATCGGCATTCACTCCGGGTGGCAGCATCACGCCGTTGTAGCTGACATAGTCGGCCGCCACTCCCAGCTGGCGCCAGGTCTTGACGCCGGCCAGCGCGCCGGTGCCGGGCTCGGGCGCGGCGCTGGCCAGGATGCGCAGCTTGCCAGCCTGCACCTGCGGCAGGATCACCGGCGCCGTGGCTGAGACCACGTCCACATGGCCGCCGATCAGCGCCGTGACCGACTCGCCGGAGGAGCGGAACGGCGCCATCGTCAGCTTGTCGATGGCCACCCCGGCCACGCTCAGGGGCTTGGCGATCGCCAGATGGATGTTCTGGCCCATCGCGGGCGCCACGGCGATGCGCAGCCTGCCGGGGTCGGCCTTGAGGGCGGCCACCAGGTCCGCGCCGTCCTTCAGGGGTGAGTCGGCCCGCACAGCCACCAGCGAGGTTTCCTCGACCAGCATCGCCACCGGCACGAAGTCGCGCGGGTCGGCCTTGATCAGGCCGGTGACCGCGCCCGCGATGGCGCCTGTGTGGAAGGTGCCCAGGTGGTGTGCGCTGCCGGTCTGTCCCTTGAGGAACTGCATGGCGATCGCTCCGCCCGCACCCACCTTGTTCTCGGCCACGAGGGTCTGGCCATGGACCAGCCTGAGGCTGTCCAGCATGTCCTTGATGCCGCGGGCGTACAGGTCCACCGTACCGCCCGGCGCCACGCCGATGATGTAGTTGATCCGCTCGGTGGGCTTCCAGGCTGTCTGGGCCAGGGCGTGGGCGCCCAGCAGGCTCAGGCCGGCCAGACAGGCGGCGGCGTTGCGTCGGTTCATCAGTGCTCCTCAGGGCCAGCGTGGACGATTGAAGCACCCGTCCTGCATATTGTCAACAATCACATTGTCATCTAGCATGGTGGCCATCCCGACTGGCCCCACAGGAGCATCCCATGCCACAGACCCGACTGCCCGCCGATGTCACCGGCACCGTGTGGAAGGTCGAGGTGCGCGAGGGCGACCTGGTGGCCGCCGAGCAGACCCTGGTCATTCTGGAAAGCATGAAGATGGAGATCCCGGTCACCGCCCCGCATGCCGGCACCGTGCTGCAGGTGCTGGTGCAGGAGGGCGAGGCGGTGAGCGAAGGGCAGGACGTGGTGGTCATCGGATGATCGCCGGCCGCCTGATCAGTTGGGCGGCGGCCCAGCACGGCGAGCGGCCCTCCCTGGTCTTTGGTGACCGCAGCTACAGCCACCTCGAGGTGGATGCCCGCAGCAACCGCTGTGCGCAGGCCCTGATCGCGCTGGGTCTGCAGCCGGGCGAGCGCATCGCCGTGTTGCTGGAGAACTCGGTCGAGAGCCTGGACAGCCTGTTCGGCGCCGAGAAGGCAGCCCTGACCTATGTGGCTCTGAACGCCCGCCACACGCTGGCCGAGCACCTGGACATCCTGGATGATGCCCAGGCCAGCGCAGTGCTGGTGGGGCCGCCCTTCGGCGAACTGGCGGCGGCGCTGGTGT
>JAFLDI010000305.1 GCA_017302485.1 Burkholderiales bacterium
GCTGCAGGTAGTAGGGCAGTTGGTGGGCATCCAGGCGTTCGAACAAGGTCAGCACCCACTCGCCCTCGGCGGTGCTGACGAAGTAGTTGGTGTTCTCGATGCCGCTGGCCACCGGGACCAGCGATCGGTGGGGGCCCAGGCCCAGTCGGGCCAGCAGTGCATCGGCCTGGGTGGGGGAGACTTCGGTGTAGACCGCCATGGGCGTGAAGGCGCGCGCGGCCCTGGGCCGGCGCGGCAGATCAGAAGCTGAGCGAGAACCAGACGCGCTGTCCGGCCTTGGGGTCCTGGGCCGGGTCACGACCCGGTTCCGGGGGAACGATCTCGTAGGCGGGCAGGCCCTTGATCTTGGGCTGCACCGTCAGGCGACGCGTCTGGCCGCGCACGCGCAGCTCCTCGATGCGCACCTGCTCATCCTCGGTGACCTGCTGGATCACCTGCGGCTCGCCGGGCACGGGCGGGCCGGCCGGCGGCGTGGCGTGGGCGACAGCGGCGATCAGGCCGGTGCCAAGGAGCAGAAGACAGCGCATGCCCCCGATTGTAGGCAGGCCGCTCCCGACCCCGCCCGGCGGGCGAGAATCGCCCCATGAACGACGCCACCCCCGACGCCCCGATCCTGCTGCTGGTCGACGGCTCCAGCTACCTGTACCGGGCCTATCACGCGATGCCCGACCTGCGCGGCCCCGAGGGCGTGCCCACCGGCGCCATCCACGGCGTGGTCAACATGATGACCTGGCTGCGCGAGCACGTCGGTGCCGAGCATGCGGTGTGCGTCTTCGACGCCAAGGGGCCGACCTTCCGCGACGAGTGGTATCCCGAGTACAAGGCCCATCGCCCACCGATGCCCGATGACCTGCGCGCCCAGATCGAGCCGATCCATGAGGTGGTGCGGCTGCTGGGCTGGCCGGTGCTGGAGGTGCCCGGCATCGAGGCCGACGACGCGATCGGCACGCTGGCGCGCTTCGGCGAGGCCAGCGGTCACCGGGTGGTGATCTCCACCGGCGACAAGGACCTGGCGCAGCTGGTGACCCCAGCGGTGTCGCTGATCAACACCATGGACAAGCCGCCCAGCGTGTCGGACGAGGCCGGCGTGCTGGCCAAGTTCGGTGTGCCACCGTCGCTGATCATCGACTACCTGACGCTGATCGGCGACGCGGTGGACAACGTGCCCGGCGTTGACAAGGTAGGCCCGAAGACCGCGGTCAAGTGGCTGCAGGAGCACGGCTCGCTCGATGGCATCGTCGCCGCCGCCAACGCCATCAAGGGCGTGGCCGGCGAGAACCTGCGCAAGGCGCTGGACTGGCTGCCACTGGGGCGCCGGCTGATCACCGTGAAGACTGATTGCGACCTGTCGGCGCAGATCCCGGGCTGGCCGGCGCTGGAGCCGCTGGCGCTGCGGGCACCGGATGCCGAGGGCCTGGTCGGCTTCTACACCCGCTTCGGCTTCAAGACCGCGCTGCGGGCCCTGGAGCAGCAGCGCGGCAGCGCGGCCGCTGCCCCCGCGCCGGGCTTGTTCGATGCCCCGGCCACCGCGCCCGTGATCGACCTGCCGCGCGACTACCAGACCGTGCACACGCTGGCGCAACTGGACGACTGGATCGCCCGCCTGCGTGCCGCCCCGATCAGTGCCCTGGACACCGAGACCGACTCGCTCGATCCGATGCGCGCGCGCATCGTGGGCATCAGCTTCGCCGTCGAGCCCGGCCGCGCCGCCTATGTGCCCACCGGCCACGACTACCCCGGCGCACCCGACCAGCTGCCGCTGGCCGAGGTGCTGCAGCGCCTGCGGCCCTGGCTGGAGGACGCCGGCGCCGCCAAGCTGGGCCAGAACGTCAAGTACGACCTGCACGTCTTCGCCAACCACGGCATCACGGTGCGCGGCTACACCCACGACACGCTGCTGCAGAGCTACGTGCTCGAGGCCCACCTGCGCCACAACCTGGAAGAGCTGGCGCAGCGCCACCTGGGCCGCCAGGGCCTGAGCTACGAGGCCTTGTGCGGCAAGGGCGCCAACCAGATCCCGTTCTCGCAGGTCGACATCGAGCGCGCCAGCACCTACAGCGGCGAGGACAGCGAGATGTGCGTGCAACTGCACCAGCAGCTGTGGCCGCAGATCGAGGCCGAGACCGGCCTGCGCCGCGTCTATGCCGACATCGAGATGCCGGCCATGGCCATCCTGCAGCGCATCGAGCGCCACGGCGTACTGATTGACCCGGCGCGCCTGGCCGCGCAGAGCCAGCAGCTGGCCGAGCGCATGGTGGCGCTGGAGCAGCAGGCCTACGAGGCCGCCGGCCAGCCCTTCAACATGGCCAGCCCCAAGCAGATCGGCGAGATCCTGTTCGGCAAGCTGGGCCTGCCGGTGAAGAAGAAGACCGCCAGCGGCGCCCCCAGCACCGACGAGGAGGTGCTGCAGGAGCTGGCCGCCGACTTCCCGCTGCCGGCGCTGCTGCTGGAGCACCGCAGCCTGGCCAAGCTCAAGGGCACCTACACCGACAAGCTGCCGCTGATGGTCAATCCCGACACCGGCCGCGTGCACACCAACTACGCGCAGGCCGTGGCCATCACCGGCCGCCTGGCCAGCAACGACCCCAACCTGCAGAACATCCCCATCCGCACGGCCGAGGGCCGGCGCGTGCGCGAGGCCTTCATCGCGCCGCCGGGCCATGTGCTGATGAGCGCCGACTACTCGCAGATCGAGCTGCGCATCATGGCCCACATCAGCGGCGACCCCGGCCTGACCCGCGCCTTCGCCGAGGGCCAGGACGTGCACCGCGCCACCGCCGCCGAAGTCTTCGGCATCCCGCTGGGCGAGGTCAGCTCCGAGCAGCGCCGCTACGCCAAGACGATCAACTTCGGCCTGATCTACGGCATGGGCGCCTTCGGCCTGGCGCAGAGCCTGGGCATCGACCAGAAGGCGGCGAAGAACTACATCGACCGCTACTTCGAGCGCTTTGCCGGCGTGCGCGACTACATGGAAGCCACCCGCGCCAGTGCGCGCGAGAAGGGCTATGTGGAAACCCTGTTTGGCCGGCGCATCGTGCTGCCCGAGATCCGCGGTGGCAACGGCCCGCGCAAGGCCGGCGCCGAGCGCCAGGCGATCAACGCGCCGATGCAAGGCACCGCGGCCGACCTGATCAAGCTGGCGATGATCGCGGTGCAGCGCGCGCTGGACGACGAGGCCCGCGCCACCCGCATGGTGATGCAGGTGCACGATGAACTGGTGCTGGAGGTGCCCGAGGCCGAGATCGACTGGGCGCGCGAGGCGATTCCGCGGCTGATGGCCGGTGCGGCCGAGCTCAGCGTGCCGCTGCTGGCCGAGGTGGGCCAGGGGGCCAACTGGGACGAGGCGCATTGAGGCCCGCTGGCCTGGTCATGACCCAATCGCCGTCGTTGTAGCTGAACAGGCGGGGGCGTGGAGCCTCGCCCAGCGGCGCATAGCCCAGGCGCGTGGCCAGCGCCAGCGAGCGCTCGTTGCCTGGGGTCACGACGATCCAGAAACGCTCGACGGGCCAGCTGCGCTCGCAGTGTGCTTCCAGCCATTGCACCGCTTCGCTGGCCAGCCCCTGGCCCCAGCTGGCCGGGGTCAGGAAGTAGGCCAGCTCCACCTGCTGCCGGTGCCAGGTGGCGGACATCCGGCCGACCAGCGCATCCGTGCACCGCAGCCGAAGCGCCAGGTCCATCCAGCGCTGCTCTGGGCGACCCGGACCCGGGCCCGCCGCCCAGACGGACACGTCGCGCAGAAAGTCCTCGTGCGTCGGCATCTGGCCATCGTTCACCCGGGCGTAGACCGCTGGCAGGCGCAGGGCCTGCTCAAGTTCGGCTGCAAGTGCTTCCGTGATGGGCTCGACGATGAGGCGTTCGCTGTGCGTGGTCATCCGACGTCAGGCGCACGGGGCAAGGCCTCGAGGCCCGATCGCGCATTCAGCTGCTGCGGCCCATTCTCGCGCGCCAATCAGGCCTGTGGACAGCGCAGACCTGCGACGGGGCGCTGCGGGGGGCCTTCGGAGCCCACCCGGTCAGCGGCGATGGCGGCGCCCATGCCCATGTCGCGCGCATGGGTCAACAGGGGACGGCGCGGACGAGCCAGGGCATTGGCAGGCAACATAGGGAGCCACTGCGACACTGGCGCCTTCAAGAACCGGGAGACTCCTCGATGGCTTCACTGAACGTCAACGGACGCGAGCACACGCTCGACGTCGACCCCGCCACGCCGGTGCTGTGGGCGCTGCGCGACGAGCTGGGCCTGACCGGCACCAAGTTCGGCTGCGGCGCCGCGCAGTGCGGCGCCTGCACGGTGCACCTCAACGGCCAGGCGACACGTTCCTGCGTGACGCCGGTGGGCGCGGTGCAGGGCCAGCGCATCACCACCATCGAGGCGGTGGCCGGCGGCGACGACCGTGTCGGCCGCGCGGTGCTGGACGCCTGGGTGCGCCACGACGTGGCCCAGTGCGGCTACTGTCAGAGCGGCCAGGTGATGGCCGCCAGCGCCTTCCTGGCTGCGCTGCCCAAGGGCAAGCAGCCCACGCCGGCCGAGCTCGATGCTGCAATGGTCGGCAACA
>JAFLDI010000306.1 GCA_017302485.1 Burkholderiales bacterium
GCGTGCGCGCTGCCGACAGCGAGAGCGGCGGCCGTGCAACGCCAAGCTGTGGCAGGTAATGGTCGATCCGTTCGCTGAACAGCAACCGCGCTCGTTCGCGCAGTGCTTTTTCGAGCAGCCGCGGCGCTCTACCTCAGTTGAACTCGCGCTGGCGCATCCACTTGGTCGCGACCCACTTCTCTCCCGCGATGACGGGGGCGCCGCCGTGCAGCGTGCGGGTGGCCGAGTGGGGACGGTCATAGCTGAAGAAGACCGCGTTGCCCTTGCGTGGCGCCACATACAGCCCGGCATCGGGAAAAGTGGTACCGCCGCCCGCCTCGGGCGTGTTCAGGTACATCACCAGGGTGCCCACGCGCTGACCACCGCGCGCCAGGATCGTGGCGCTGCCCGGATGCGAGGGGTCGAAGTAGTCGTAGTGCGGCTCGTACTGGGCACCAGGCCGGTAATGCAGGATCTGCAGGCCCTCGCCATTCTCAGCCGGCCAATTCACCAGCGCCGCGATGCGCCGCTCGATGCGCTCGCACAATTCGTTCTCGGCACGCTGGAAGAACATGCCGTCACTGGTGCGCACGTCATTGACCTCGCTGCCGCCGGTCAGATTGACCACAGTCTCGCTGCGCGCCATGCGCGGCGTGGCCAGGGCCACCAGCTGGTCGCACTCCTCGTCGGACATGAAGCCGCCGAACAACACCACCCGCGGCAGCTTGCAGCTCATCAGCACCTGGACCTCGCGGTCGCCCGCCCACAGGCGCGTGGGCTCGCCACCCATGGCGGGCTCCGGCACGGGCGTCGACGCGGCCTCGACCTGATCATTCCTGGCGGCACGGGCTGGCTGGGCCGGTGCCGCCTGCGCCGCCAGGTGTTGCGCCATCGTCTCCTCGAGAGCACGGATGGCAACGTCCTCGTTCCATCCGGCGGTCGTCATGGCGGCCAGCACATCCTCGGGACGGCAGCCCGCCTGGGCCTGGGTGATGATCCACTGGCGCAGCTGGGGCGTCACCGCCTGCTGGGCCGCCTGGGTTCCGGTCGAGGTGCTCGCAGCCATGGGGCGATTGTGTCAGCGTCGGCGAAAAACCAGCCGATTCTCGCTGGACACCCCTTGATCGAAGACGTAGCCGTCGGTGTCAAAGTCGCGCAGTTGCGACACTTGGTCCAGCCGATGCTGGATCGCAAAGCGCGCCATCATCCCGCGGGCCCGTTTGGCGAAGAAGCTCACCACCTTCCACTGGCCGGCGCTCCAGTCCTCGAACTGGCAATCGACCACGCGGGCGCGCAGCGCCTTGCGCGGCAACGCCTTGAAGTATTCCTGGGAGGCCAGATTGACCAGCACCGGCGCCTTTTCGCGCGACTGCCAGGCATTGAGGTGCTCGGCCAACTGGGTGCCCCAGTAACCGTACAGGTCCTTGGCCCCCGGCGTGGCCAGGCGGGTGCCCATCTCCAGCCGGTAGGGCTGCAGGCGATCCAGCGGCCGCAGCACGCCATACAGGCCCGACAGGATGGCCAGGTGCTGCTGGGCCCAGCGCAGCTCGTCCAGGCGCAATGTGGCGGCCTGCAGGCCCTCGTAGACATCGCCGGCAAAGGCCAGCGCCGTCGGGCGACTGTTGTGCGGCGTGAAGCGGCTGCGCCAGGCGGCGTAGCGGGCCACATTGAGCTGCGCCAACGGGTCGGACAGGTCCATCAGCGAGGCCACCTCGGCCGGCGTCAGCGCGCGCAGCACCTCGATCAGTGCAGCCGCCTGCGCCACGAAGGCCGGACGGGTGGCCAGCGCCTCGACCCCGGGCGCCAGCGGGGTCGCATAGTCCAGGGTCTTGGCGGGAGACAGCACGAAGAGCATCAGTCTTCCCGCTCGTTGTCGTCGCCAAGGCCGCCGTGCGCCGCACCCATCGCCTGGGCCCAGGTGCGCGCCGGGATATGGCGGGTCAGGCGCAGCAGCGCACTGCGCAGCAGGTGGGCGTCGATCTCGTGGCCGACACCGCTGGCAATGTCGATCGTGGCGTCACCGCCGATCGCCGCCAACCGCTCGATCGCCTGCCGGGCGTGCTGTGCCGGGATCACCTCGTCATCGGCACCATGGAAAAAGTGCAGCGTGGTCATGCGCGGCGCCAGCGTCGGCAGCGTGGCATAGCGTCCGGCGAAAGCCAGCACGCGGCCAGCCAGACCATCGTGGGCCTGGACCAGTTCCAGCGCGCAGATCGCGCCCTGCGAGAAGCCCACCAGCGCGGTGGCCTGCGGGTCGACGCCGGTGGCCTGCTGGGCGGCACGCACCAGGTCCGACAACGCCGGGATCACCGCGGCCACGCGCTGGGCGCGGTTGCCGTCGTTCGCGCCCAGGATCGAGAACCACTGCCGGCCGGCACCGCCGCCGGGAATGCCGTCGAAGGGCTCGAAGCCATCGAAAGCCAGCACCGCGGACTGCGCAAAGGCCTGGTGCAACTGCTCGGCCAGCGGCGCCAGGTCAGCGGCATCGGCCCCGACGCCATGAAACAGCAGGAAAAGTTGCTGCGGTGCGCCTTCGGCAGGCAGCCAGCGCAGAGTCTTGACGGTGTCATCCATGGCGGCGATTGTGCCGCCGGCCCCGCCCCGGCGGGTTCAACGGGCTTGAGCGCCGCGTTCGGCCAGTGGCGGGAACAGGCGCTCGCCGTTGTCGAAGGCCACCGCGCGCGCCGTGGCCGGCGTGAGCCCACCCAGCCAACGCCGGTAGTCCTGCATCAGCGGCAGGTAGGCATCCCAGCGCCCGTTGACCCAGGTGTCCGAGCCGATCAGGAAGCGCTGCGGGTAGCGCTCGACCAAGGTCTTCCACTCAGGGCACAGCTGGCCGTCGGCGCACACCAGGCCGGGCCGGTAGGACAGCTCGCCGTGCAGGCCGGGATAGCGCTCCAGCAGCGCGGCGACCCGCTCGGGCGAGGCGCTGCCGTCGATGCCGGTGTGCGCCCAGACCATGCGCAGCCGCTGGGCGGCAGTGGGTGTGGCGGCCATCAGCAAATCCACCGCGGTGTCATCGCAGTGCGCCATGACCACCAGGCCGCGCGTCTCGGCCAGGGCCATCAACTGCTGCGCCACGGCGCCACGGGCATCACCCGATCGGTAGAGATGGAACTCGCCAAGGCCTCGGAACGGTCCGGCCGCGGTGCCGCGTGCCAGCTCGGTCTCGACCATCGCAGCGATGCTGGGGTCCTCGAACCAGTGGTTGTAGTCCCGGCGGTCGCGGTACAGGCGCACCAGCGGTACCACGCGCACGCCCGCGTCGCGCAGCCCGTTGTCGCGCGCCAGCACATGCGTGCCCTCGTTGGTGCGCGAGTTGGCCAGGATGCTGCGCACGCCCGCCTCCTGCAGGCGGCGCAGCACGTCGGGCGGCGGGTGCGGCCCGGTATGGCCATCCCAGGCCTCGATGTTGTAGTGCAGGTGGGCGTCGAACAGCGGGCCGCTGTAGTCGGCCGCGTGAACCATCAGCGGCAGCAGTCCCAGGGCCAGAGGTCGCCACATGGTGCTCTCCACGTCAGGCCGTCAGCACAGCCCTGCCCACGACCACCCATAGCGCGACCAGCGCGCCGTTGCTCAGCCCGAAAACCAGGAAGCGGTGCATCACGCGGTTGTAGCTCAGGTGGATCAGGCTGTGCACGATGCGCAGGCCCGCATAGGCCCAGGCCAGCGGCAGCGCGGCGGCCGGCACCGGTGGCGTCACCCAGGCCAGCAGGCAGATCACATAGAACAGCAGCGGCAGCTCCAGCAGGTTCATGTAGTTGCGATTGGCCAGCACCGCCCGGGCGGGGACCTGGGGGGACTCGCCCAGCGTGTACTCGCGTGGCGCGACGCCACCGCGCACGCGGCTGATGGCCACATAGACCAGCACCAGGCCGGTCCAGCCGGCCAGCACGAACATCGGGATCAGCAAGGCGGTGTCACGCATCGGGGGCTTTCATCGGCGCACGCAACTGGAAGACATTGCCCTCGGTGTCCATCGCGTTGGCGATGGTGAAACCGGGACCGGGCCAACGCTCGGAGAACAGCGCACCACCCAGGCGCTGGATCTGCACGCCGGTCAGGTCCAGGTTGTCGACGCTGAAGAAGAACTTCAGCGTCGCGTCCTCACGCCGCTGCGGCGGGGTGGTGAGGGTGATCTGCGCGGCGATCGGCGCCGGGATGGCATGCACCAGCAGCTGGATGTCGGGCGACTCCAGCACCCACAGGCCATCGGCCTGGTGCAGTTGGCGCATGCCGGCCACCGCCTCGTAGAACGCGGCCAGCCGCGGCGCATCGACCGCGTAGATGAACAGGCCGGCGCGGGCGGGTCCGGGCATGGCGCGCGGCTCAGGAGGGCCGGCAGCGGCCGGCGGTGACGGTGCGGCCGTCGTCGCACTCGGTGATCACCGCGCGCGGCGCCGGGGCAGTGGCAGTGGCGGCACCGCGGGGGCGCAGCACCAGCTTGTTGGCGCCGCGGTTGCACCGGCCCACCTCACGCCCGGGGGCAGCGGGATCGACGATGTCGATCTGTGCGTCCGCCACGCCATTGACCTTGAAGCGGCCCAGCACCTGCTCGCGCAGATCCTCGCAACTGACCGCGCCGGCCCAGGCGGGAGCCAGCAGCACGAGCAGGGGCAGC
>JAFLDI010000307.1 GCA_017302485.1 Burkholderiales bacterium
GTCGCCCTGGCATGCAGCCTGCCAGCGCCGCCGCACCCAGACGCTGCACACCGCATTGGCCAGCAGCGCCACGCCACCGGCGCCGGCCATCATGCGCAGCGCGCTGTCGGCCCCTGCGCCGGGCCAGGCCTGCCAGCCGGCCAGCAGCACCAATGCGGCCAGCGGCAGCTCCACCGCGCGGTCGATCTGCCAGTGCAGGCCGGCCAGCCGGGTGCGGTCGCCGGGCTGCAGCAGCCACTTCTCGGCCACCAGTTCGGTCATCACGCAGCCCGCCCAGGCGCTGGCCGACACCACATGCAGCAGGGTCCATGCACGCATCATCGGCTGTGCACCTCGCGCGCCCGGATGCGGCGCTGCAGCTGCAGGATGCCGTACAGCAGCGCCTCGGCGGTGGGCGGGCAGCCAGGCACGTAGACGTCCACCGGCACGATGCGGTCGCAGCCGCGCACCACCGAATAGCTGTGGTGGTAGTAGCCGCCGCCGTTGGCGCAGGAGCCCATCGAGATCACGTAGCGCGGCTCAGCCATCTGGTCGTAGACGCGGCGCAGCGCCGGCGCCATCTTGTGGGTCAGCGTGCCCGAGACGATCATCAGGTCGGCCTGGCGCGGACTGGCGCGCGGGATCATGCTGAAGCGGTCCAGGTCGTAGCGCGCCGCGGCGGCGTGGATCATCTCCACGGCGCAGCAGGCCAGGCCGAAGGTCAGGTAGTACAGGCTGCCGCCGCGGCAGGCCTGCACCAGATCGTCCAGCCGGGCCAGCAGGAAGCCGTCGCGCTCCAGGGTCGGGTGATCGCTTGTCATGTCGCCCATGCTGCCGGGCGCAGCCGCCGCCGTCTTGAATGAAAGCGACCCCGGTGTTGCCCCCCCCCCGAAGCCGAAGGATGGGTGCACAGGCGGCCGTGCCCCAAGATCGCCCATGTCCCTGTGGCCTGGAGGTGACTGCGATGCGCCCCGATGTTCTGCCCGCCGACCAGCTCTTCGGCGCCGACCTCTCCAGCTACGGCCGCCGCCTGCTGGCCGAGGGCGATTCCTGGTTCACGCTGGGCACGCTGAACCTGGCGGTCAACGGCAACCTGCTGATGTCGCAGTCGTTGGGCACCCGCACGGTGATCGTCAGCTGCGCCTACCCGGGCGACACACTGCAGCAGATGGCCGAGGGGGCGCGTGATCGCGACTTCGACCGGCTGCTGCGCCAGCCCGGCTACGCGCGCTACTGGGAGGCGATCCTGCTGTCGGCGGGGGGCAATGACCTGATCGCCGCTGCCGAGCACCGGCCCGTGTGGCAGGACGGCACGCCGGCCGCGTGGTCACATCGACTGATGCTCACGCCCGCCGAGGCGGCCCAGCAGCACGCCGGCGTGTCGGGCCCGCAGCGCTACATCAGCGAGCCGGGATGGGCAGCGCTGGCCGCCTACCTGAGGGCGGGCCTGGCCGACATCGTCCAGCGCCGTGACCAGGGCGCCAGCGCCGGACGGCCGCTGGTGCTGCATACCTACGCGGCACCGGTGGTGCGGCCGGCCGGCGTATTGGGCAACGGCGGCTGGCTGTGGCCGGCCATGACGGCCTACGGCATCCCGGTGAGCGAACGGCAGGGCCTGTCGGACGAACTGTTCGGCCGTCTTCGCCAGCTCTGGCTGGACGTTGCGACAACCCTGCCCCACGTGCATGTGTTTGACAGCGCCGCACTGACCACGCTGGTACCGGCAGCGCCGGGCAGCACCGGCAACTCGGGCGACTGGTCCAACGAGATCCACCTCAACCGCAGCGGGTACGACAAGGTCGGCGCGGTCATGGGGCCCTGGCTGGAACAATTGCTGGCCGGCTACCCCTGATCAGGCCGCCGCGCGCAGCGCGTCGTCCAGAACCTCGATCCAGTGCCGCACCGGCCGCGCGCTGCCCGACTGCAGGTGCTGGATGCAGCCGATGTTGGCCGAGACGATGGCCTCGCCCTCCACCGCATCCAAGGCCTTGAGCTTGCGGTCGCGCAGCTGCAGCGACAGCTCGGGCTGCAGCACCGAGTAGGTGCCGGCCGAGCCGCAGCACAGGTGGCTGTCGCAGGGCGGTGTCAACACGAAACCCAGCGCTTTCAGGTGCTGCTCCACGCCGCCGCGCAGCTTCAGGCCGTGCTGCAGCGTGCAGGGCGGGTGCCAGGCCAGCGGCATCGGCTCGGCGGTATCGGCCTCCAGGCGCGTGCGGCGCATCGTCAGCGCCTGCTGCAGCGCGGGCACGATGTCGGGCAGCAGCTCGCTGATATCGCGCGCCAGGCTGCTGATGCGTGCGGCCTTGTCGGCATAGGCGGCGTCACCCGCCAACGCATGGCCGTAGTCCTTGACCGCCACGCCGCAGCCGCTGGCGTTGACGACGATGGCCTCGACCTGCCCGGCCTCGGTCAGGCCCTCGACCAGCGGCCACCAGGCGTCGATGTTGCGGCGCATGTCGGCCAGCGCGCCGGCATGGTCGTTCAGGTGCTCGCGGATCGCGCCGCAGCAGCCGGCGTCGTCGGCCACCAGGGTCTGGATGCCGGCCACGTCCAGCACGCGGGCGGTGGCCGAGTTGATGTTGGGCATCATCGCCGGCTGCACGCAGCCCAGCAGCATCAGCACCTTGCGCGCATGGGGGCGGGTGGGCCAGTGGTGGGCCTGCGGCGGCGGCGGCTCGGGCAGCTTGCGTTGCAGCGAGGCGGGCAGCACCGGGCGCACCGCCATGCCCAGTTTCAGCGCCGGGCCGAAGGCGGCCGAGGTCAGGCCCTCCCTCAGCAGCCAGCGCACCGTGCGCTCGCCGCGCGGGCGCTCGACCTTGTCCTCGACCAGGCGCCGGCCAATGTCGACCAGGCGGCCGTACTGCACGCCGCTGGGGCAGGTGCTCTCGCAGTTGCGGCAGGTCAGGCAGCGGTCCAGGTGCTGCTGCGTGGCGCGGGTCACCGTGCCGCCCTCCAGCAGCTGCTTCATCAGGTAGATGCGGCCGCGCGGGCCGTCGAGCTCATCGCCCAGCAGCTGGTAGGTCGGGCAGGTGGCGGTGCAGAAGCCGCAGTGCACGCACTGGCGCAGGATGGCCTCGGCGGCCTCGCCGTCGGGGGTGCCGGCGTATTCGGGAGCGAGGTGGGTTTGCATGCGTGTGAAGACAGGTTCAGAACAGCCGCAGCGCCAGCGGCATCAACAACGAGGCCAGCAGCACCTGCACGCCCAGCGCCAGGCCGGCATAGGCGCCGGCATCGGGATGGACCTGCAACGACAGCCAGTCGTTCGCGTCCAGGAATTTGATGAGCAATGGGAACTGAGTGAGCGAGGCATATTTCCCAAACAGACTCACGGGAGCTGTTTTGACAAGCTCAGCCAAAGTCATTCCGGCAAGCGGGCCGTCAGCAACGAGACTCATTCCGTCGGCATGATCCGCAATCTCCCAGCTTTCGGCATAATCGGAATCGTCGCCAATTGCCTTCCCCAGCATAGACCCAAGCTTCCGGCCACCCCAGCGAATTTGCTTTATCACGGGGCGAAAAACCAGTGGTGGCAGCTCGTTCAGGCTCATCCGCTCGACTCGTCAAGGATCGACAGTTCATCGTGACGACAACCGCGTCGTCCGCTGGCAGGAACCAATAGCGTGCCTTCCAATTGGGATGATTCAAGCAGTTTTTTGATGAACCGCACGTTTCAATTGTTGGAGTCCTGCACCAGGCTTACCAGACGTACCATCGCAGTGAGAGCATCACTTCGTGAGAATGTACATCGGTGGAGACGTCTCCTCCGGGAATAAATGCGTGAACATCACCGCAGTCGAGGTATCGATATCCCAGATCCAGCTCAAGGTCGGAACTGATCTTACGCGTAACACCTCCACCGACCTGCCATGCAAAGTTGGTTGCTCCTCCGTAGCTTGTCGAACCACCTGTGTTGACTGCCATATCGATGTCGGCCCCGCCCAAACCCCCTCCAACAAACAGGTTCAAAGTGTCAGAGATGGTTCGGTCGTACCAGAGATTCCCCATGAGAGTTGACTGCTGGAGCTTCGCCGGAAGTATGAAAAAGTTGAATCCGTCAGTACCCAGAATTGAGTAGTGGTTATTCTGAAATCCCATCGCTTCCAGTTCACAGCGACACCGGTGTTCATCGTAGTCGCACATCAGGCCAATCGCGCCGCCGGCTCCAAACAGGACGTCCTCATCCTTTCCCAGCAGTGTTGCTTCAAGAAGGCCGCTGCCGCCGAATGAGCTGAAGTCACTGACGCCTGATACAAGATTTGCCTGCACATAAAGCCTTCGCTGATCAGGTTGCGGAAACAGCTGGCATGGACCCAGTTGCTGATAAACCGAGCCATCAGGCAAGTCACCATCCTGAGCCTGCGCATTCGAGAACGCGGTCAGACATGCAGCAGCAAAGACAGCAAAGCGGCGTAACATGAAGTCACTCAACAAATCAGACAGTTGGGGAGGTACACCAACGTTTCTTCGGTGCGGCACTGTTCCGTTGTGAGTGATTCGAGTCCCTGATCGGCAGTTTTGGCGGGGGCGCTGAT
>JAFLDI010000308.1 GCA_017302485.1 Burkholderiales bacterium
GGCGGCGGATGGCGTTGCCGTCGGCCATCACCTGCTCAGGCGTCAGGCCCAGCAGCTCGCGCACGCCGCGGCTGACATAGGTGAAGCGCCGGCTGCCGTCAGGCAGCATCACGGTGCGAAAGACCATGCCCGAGACCTGGTCGGCAATGCGGTCCACCTGGTCACGGCTGTGCTCAAGGTCACTGATGTCTTCGACCGTGCCCTCATAGCACAGCACGCGTCCTTCGGTGTCGCGCAGCACGTGGGCGTGCTCGCGCACCCAGATGCGCTCGCGGCTGCGGTGGCGGTGGATCTCGGAGACAAAGCCCTGCACCTGGCCGTCGCGGGCCAGCAGGCGCATGAACTCGCGCCGCCGGCCGGGCTGCACATACCACTCGGTGGCGATGCTGCGCACCGAGCGCAGCAGCTCGGCCTCGGTGGCGTAGCCATTGATCTGCACCAGCGCCGCATTGGCACGCAGCATCGTGCCGTCCGGGTGCGAGCGGTAGGCCCCGATGGGCAGGAAATCGAAGAAGCTGGAGAAGTCGTCGTGCACGACCGGGTACTGCATCTGGACGCAGCCCATGCCACGCCTCGCCGCCCAGCTTATCCGATCACCGTGGACGCAGCAGCAGGGCGGCCGATCCGGCCACCACGCCCCAGAACGCGGCGCCGATGCCCAGCAGGCTGACGCCTGATAGCGTCACCAGAAAGGTCAGCAGCGCTGCATCTCGCCGCGTTTCGTCCTTCAGCGCGCCATGCAGTCCGCCAGCGATGGTGCCCAACAGCGCCAGGCCGGCCAGCGTGACCACCAGGCTGCGCGGCAGCGCGCTGAACAGCGCCACCACCGCACCGCCGACCAGGCCGGTCGCCAGGTAGCACAGGCCGGCGGCGGCCGAGGCCCAGTAGCGGCGGTGCGGGTCGTCGTGGGCCTCTTGGCTCATGCACAGCGCGGCCGTGATGGCGGCCAGGTTGATCGCGTAGCCGCCAAAGGGCGCCAGCAGCAGGCTCACCAGTCCGGTGCTGCCGACCACCGGCGAGATTGGCGTGTCGTAACCAGCGGCGCGCTGGGCGGCCACCCCGGGCAGGTTCTGCGAGGCCATGGTGACGATGAACAGCGGCAGGCCCAGGCCGATGATCGCGGCGGGCGTGAACACCGGGGTGGTCCACACCGGCAGGGTCCAGTCCAGCGCCACGCCCTGCAGCGTCAGTCGGCCGGTGGCGGCGGTCACTGCCAGCCCGCACAGCAACACACCGGGCACCGCGTAGCGCGGCCACCAGCGCCGTCCTGCCAGGAAGGCCGCCAGCATGGTCAGCACCAGGGCCGGGTCGACCGCGGTGGCCAGCGCGGCATCCAGCGCGAAGCGCACCAGGATGCCTGCCAGCAGGGCCTGTGCGATGGCTGCCGGAATGCGTTCCATCAGCCGCTCGAAGGCGCCGCTGTAGCCGGCCACGGCGATCAGCAGCGCACAGACGATGAAGGCGCCGGTGGCCTCGGGCAGGGCCAGGCCGTGGCTGGCGGCGATCAGTGCTGCACCCGGTGTGGACCAGGCGGTCAGAACCGGCCGGCGATACCACAGCGACAGGCCCGTGCTGGTGACCGCCATGCCCAGGCCGAGCGCCCACAGCCAGGACGCGGTCTGGTCCGGCGTGGCGCCCAAGGCCTGCGCCGCGGCGAAGACGATGGCCACCGAGCTGGTATAGCCCACCAGCACGGCGATGAAGCCGGCCACCACGGCCGGCAGGGACAGGTCCTTCAGGCGGGGCGGCTCACGCCCGCCGCTGGGCCGCCCCGAGGCGGGCGAGCCCCCTTGGGGGGTGGCGATGGCGCGCAGCGACAAGCCTGGGGGCCCCTAGATTTCCACTTTCGCGCCCAGCTCGACAATACGGTTGGACGGCAGGTTCAGGAAGTCGGCCATGTCGGCGGCGTTGCGGTGCATGCTGGCGAAGAGCTTCTCGCGCCACATCGCCATGCCGTCGCCGAAGGTGGGGATCACCGTGTCGCGGCTGAGGAAGTAGCTGGTGTCCATGTCGTCCAGCGGCACGCCGCGGTCCTTGAGCTGCTGCAGCGCCTCGGGTACGTCGGGGTCGTTCTTGAAGCCGAAGTTCAGCGTCACCTGCCAGCAGTCATGGCCCAGCGACTCCAGTTGCAGCCGCTTGTCGAAGCCGATCCAGGGCACCTCATGGTGGCGCACGGTGACAAAGAGGTTGTACTCGTGCAGCACCTTGTTGTGCTTGAGGTTGTGCATCAGCGCGTTGGGCGTGAGGCCCTGTTCGGCCACCAGGAACACCGCGGTGCCGGGCACACGCACCGGCGGGCTGACGAAGATGGCCTCGAGGAAGCCGGCCAGGTCGATGGCCTCGTCGCGCACCCGGTCGCGCATCAGCCGGCGACCCTGCTTCCAGGTCAGCATCAGCAGGAACATGCCGGCGCCGATCAGCAGCGGGAACCAGCCGCCGGCCACCAGCTTGAGCATGTTCGAGAGGAAGAAGGTGATGTCGATCGTGAAGAAGAACACCGTGGCCAGGATCGACAGGCCCAGCGGGTACTTCCAGCCGTAGCGGATGACGAAGAAGGTCATCACGGTGGTGATCGACATGTCCAGCGTCACCGCGATGCCGTAGGCCGAGGCCAGGTTGGACGAGTTCTTGAACAGCGCCACCGCCAGCACGATGAAGACGTACAGGCTCCAGTTGATGAAGGGCACGTAGATCTGGCCGGTGTCCTTGACCGAGGTGTGCTTGACCGCCATGCGCGGCAGGATGCCCAGCTGGATGGCCTGCTTGGTGACCGAGAAGGCGGCGGAGATCAGCGCCTGCGAGGCGATCACCGTGGCCGCGGTGGCCAGGCCCACCAGCGGCAGCTGGGCCCACTCGGGCGCCATGTGGAAGAAGGGGTTGCCCACGGCTTCGGGCTCCTTGAGCAGCATCGCGCCCTGGCCGAAGTAGTTGACCACCAGCGCCGGCATGACGAAGCCATACCAGGCGATGCGGATCGGCCGCTTGCCGAAGTGGCCCATGTCGGCGTAGAGCGCCTCTCCACCGGTGACGCACAGCACCACCGCGCCCAGCGCGATGAAGGCGATCAGCGGCTGGGCGATGAAGAAGCCCGCCGCATGCATGGGATTCAGCGCCACCAGCACCGCCGGGTTGGCCACGATGTGCGGGATGCCCAGCAGCACCAGCACGATGAACCAGACCAGGGTGATTGGGCCGAAAAACTTGCCGATGCCACCGGTGCCGAAGCGCTGCACCGCGAACAGGCCGGTCAGCACGATCAGCGTCAACGGGATGATCCAGCTGTGCAGCGCGGGTGCCGCCACCTCCAGGCCCTCGACCGCCGACAGCACCGAGATCGCGGGTGTGATGACGCCGTCGCCGTAGAAGATGGCGGTGCCGAACAGACCCACCACCATCAGCACCCGCCGCAGCGCCGGCTTGTCCTTCACCGCGGTGGTGGCCAGCGCCAGCATCGCGATCAGCCCGCCTTCGCCGTTGTTGTCGGCGCGCAGGATCAGCAGCACATATTTCAGCGAGACGATGATGGTCATCGTCCAGAAGATCAGGCTGAGCACGCCCAGGATGTTGCCGGGCGAGGCCTCGACGTGCCCAGCGTGGAAGACTTCCTTCAGCGCATACAGCGGGCTGGTGCCGATGTCGCCATACACCACGCCCAGGGCGGCCAGGGTCAGGGCGGCCAGCGCGCCGGGCGACTGGGCGCCGCGTTCAGGGTTATGCAAGTTGGGGGGGGGACGAGTCGCCGATTGGGCTATTGTGGGGCCTGACAGCGGTGGGGTCGATGAGCGGCTTGTTGCCGTCTCGCGACGACCCACTGGCAACACTTGCTTGTTTCCCCATGACTTCTGTTGAGGCAGACGCCGCGGATCGACCCCTGCCGGCCCGCGTTGCGCTGCATATTGAGCGTCTCCAGGGGCCCTGGATGACCGGCTGGATGCTGGACCGGACTTGTCCGGGCCAGGAGGCTCTGCGGCTGTGCAGTGGCGATCGCTGCTGGCCGCTGGTCGAGCTGCGCCGCCTGCCACGCGCCGGTGTCTGCCAGGCGCTCGGGCTGGCGCCGGCGCTGCAGCCCGGCTTCGAGGCCGAACTCCCCGCCGAAGCCTGGCAGGCGCTGCTGGAGGGGCTGCTGGAGATGGACAGCCTAGAAGATCTGCTGCTGATGAGGATGCGGCCCTCGGACTTGTTCTGCAGCTGGCGGGCCGTGGAGGCCTACCATGCATTGCTGCATCAGCCGGGCCTGGCTGTGTCCGTGCCGGAGTGAAACACCGGTGTGGGACGCTTCATTCACAGCTATTCCTAAACTGTGTTGTTGCAAGTTGGTTGCTGTTGGCGACGTTTTTAAACAGCATGTGTGTGGCTTTGGCCGCGCATCAGGCGGCTACCTGCCCACAGACAAACTGTGCCCTGCGCCTGCGCCCTGGCCAGCGTGCAAAGCGGAGGAGAAGATTTTCCTTGATTCGGACATCATATGTGGTACAGTAGAGCTTTTGCGCTGCAAATGCAG
>JAFLDI010000309.1 GCA_017302485.1 Burkholderiales bacterium
CATCGGGCTGACGCCCGACGCTCGCGGAGTGGTTGCGTCGCCCCGGATCCTCATGGAACGGTCGGCGGGAATCCCGCCTTCCCACCGACGAACTCTCTCCCGCGATGCACTAAGATCGGGACTTCCTATCCCGTTTTGGAGTGCCGCATTCCGTGTCCGCCTTGTGGGTCATCCTTTCGGTCTTCCTGGTATTCATGCTCGTGCAGTCGATCCGACTGCGAAGAGGGCTGCGAGGCACCACGCTGACCACGACCGCCAACTGGGGGATCTTCACGGCGATTGCCTGGACAGCGGCTGGCGTCCTCTCGACGTTTGTCTTCCCTCACAATGCCGTGGTCCAGGACCAGTTGTGGTACTGGACAGCTGTGGTGTCGGTGATCCCGCCGATTGCGGTGCTGGGGGCCAAGCGACCGGGGAGTGAAGCGTGGAACTTCTTCGTGTTGGTTCCGCTGGTGTTCGTGCTGGGTTGGCCCGCCCTGACGGTCTGGACCAGCCATGGCCCCGATGCGTTACGGGTGGAAACGCCGGTTCTGATCGGGTTTGTCCTTGTACTCGTCATGGGGTGCGGGAACTACATCGCGACTCAGCTGGCACTGCCGGCCATGTTGTACGCCTTGGGTGTCATACTGGTGCTGGCCCCCTGCTCGACGGTCTCAGCGAGGCTGGGGATTTCGTTCGAGACGTTTCGCATCAGCGGCACGATCTGCATATTGTTGTCGGTCTTTTGGAGTCGGTTGATCCTGACTCATCGTCCAGCGACGACGTTGGGGCCCGAGCGAGTCTGGAATGACTTTCGCGAGACGTTCGGCATTGTCTGGACCAAGCGGGCGATGGACCGCATCAACATCGAATTCGCCACACGCGAGCAGTGGCCCGCCCAGCTGGGGCCCGAGGGGTTGGAGTAGCCCACGCCACCAACCGAAGCCCAGCGCCAGCACGCACTCGGCCGCACCATGCGCCACCGCCTGGCGGGCCAGCCACAGCGCGGTGGAGCCGGTGGAGCAGTTGTTGTTGACGTTGATGATGGGGATGCCCGTCATCCCCACCTCGTAGAGCGCGCGCTGGCCGGCGGTGGAGTCGCCGTAGACATAGCCCACCACGGCCTGCTGCACGTCCGCGTAGCCGAGGCCGGCGTCGGCCAGCGCGGCGCGGGTGGCCTCAGCGGCCATCTGCGGGTAGGGCGCGCTGGCGCCGGGCTTGGCAAAGGGGATCATGCCGACCCCGGCCACCAGGACGTGCTGCATTGGCATCGCTGTCTCCATGCCGCCGGGAGGGCGGCGGCTCAGCCCAGGTCGGCCTTCAGGTAGTGGGCGCCCGGGATCGGGTTGTAGTAGTAGGGCGGCACTTCCTCGAAGCCCAGGCTGGCGTAGAGCTCGCGCGCGGCCTCCATGTCGTCCAGGGTGTCGAGCAGCATCGCCGAGTAGCCGGCCTGCAGCGCCGCATCCATCAGCGCCTGCGCCAGCTGCCGGCCCAGGCCGAAGCGGCGGAAGGCGCGGCGCACGTACAGGCGCTTCATCTCGCAGGCGTTGGCGTAGTCCGAGTCGGTGAGCGGACGGAAGGCGCCGCAGCCGGCCAGTTCGCCGTCCACCCAGGCCAGCAGCAGGCCGCCGGTGGGCGCGGCGTAGTCGCCGGGCAACGCGGCCAGCTCGGCCTCGAAGCCCTGGAAGCACAGGTCCACGCCCAGGGTGGTGGCGTATTCGCGGAAGATCGCCCGGGCGGCTTCGAGGGCCTCGGGGGTGGCGGGCGGGAGCAGCTGGATCTGCGGGGGGGTGTCCATCGCCGGCGGCGCAGTGGCGGGGGCTGCAGTCTACCCGCCGGCGTCAGAACGAGGCGGCGACGTCACCCAGCGAGAACACCCAGCCCATCAGCGCCACGCAGGCCGCGAACAGGGCCAGCGCCAGCAGCCGCTGCCCCCAGCCGTCGGCGCTGGGCGGCGTGTCGGCGGGCAGGTCCTTGTCACCGTGCAGCATCGGCCGCACCAGGTTCTGGCCCTTCTTCTTCAGGTAGAAGACGATGGCGCTGATGTGCAGCACCACCAGCACGATCAGCAGCAGCTTGCCCAGCTCGGTGTGCCAGCCGGTGGCCAGGCTGGCCTGGGCGCTGCTGACGAAGCGGTTGAGCGGCCCGGTGTTGGCGATCTCGTCATCGGCGACCAGGCCGGTGGCCACCTGCAGCGCCAGCAGGCCCAGCAGGGCCAGCACGCTGAGCGCGCCCAGCGGGTTGTGGCCCACGTCCAGGTGCTCGTCCGGCCGGGTCTGGCCCTTCAGGTAGCGCAGGATGGTGCCCGGCCTCTTCACGAAGCTGGCAAAGCGCGACCAGCGCCCGCCCACCAGGCCCCAGAGGATGCGGAAGATCAGCAGTGCGCCCACCACCATGCCCAGACGGAAGTGCCACTCGATCAGGTTGCCGCCAATCTGACCGGTGACCACCAGGCCGACCACGCACAGCACCAGGATCCAGTGGAACAGGCGCGTGGGCAGGTCCCAGACGCGCACGGGGGTGGGAGAGTTCATCTCGGTGAGGGTTCAGCAGTGTCCTGACGCGACCATACCGCGATCCGGCCCTGCACGGGAATCCCCTGCGGTTTTTCGCGCGGCGTGGAATAGCGCCGCGCCGCCCTGCGTACACTCGCCACGACCCGCCCGCTGCAGTTCCTGCGGCGCGCGGTCCGTGCCCTGTTCACCCGACCATCTCACTCCGGAGGATCTGCATGAAACGTCTCGCCCTGGCCCTGACCTGCGCCACCCTGTTCGCTGCGCTGCCGGCCCACGCCCAGTTCCAGAAACCCGAGGACGCGATCAAGTACCGCAAGGGCGCGTTCACCGTGATGGCCGCCCACTTCGGCCGCATCGGTGCCATGGCCAACGGCAAGGCGCCGTTCGACGCCGCTGCCGCCCAGGCCAATGCCGAGATCGTCAACACCCTGGCCCGCCTGCCCTTCACCGCTTTTGCCGAGGGCACCGGCAGCGGCGACACCCGCGCCAAGCCCGAGATCTGGACCGACGCCGCCAAGTTCAAGGACGGCAGCCAGGCGATGATCGACGCCGTGGGCAAGCTCAACGCCGCCGCCAAGACCGGCAACCTGGATCAGATCAAGGCCGCCTTCGGTGACGCCGGCAAGACCTGCAAGGCCTGCCACGACAATTTCCGCAAAGAGTGACTGGGGCCCCCGGGCTGACGGGTACGTCAGCCCACCCCCCGAGGGGGTGCGCAGGCCGCTTCGGGCAAGACCGGACGTGCTGACGTCCTCAGGACGTCAGCACGCCTGTCGCGCCGGGCGAGCTCCGCGAGCCCGTGGACGCGGCCGTGCGCTGGCCTGCGCTCTGCCCTGATGGGCGCCGTTATGCCTTGAGTTCGGTCGCGGCGATGGTGTAGCGGAAGGCGTCGGGCGCCAGGTCGTCGAAGCGGCCTTCGGCGTTCTCGCCCTGCGGGTACATGAAGAAGGGCAGCGTGCCCTTCTCGACGCGGCCGGGCAGGTGCAGGTCGTGGGCGGTGTTGTAGCCCACCCAGTTGCCTTCCCAGTTGCCAAAGAGGCCCGCCATCACCGGCGCTGCCACGGCGTGCGCCGGGTCCTTGATCCACTCAGGCGTTTCCTGGCGCATCACCTTGAGCACATCGGCCGGGTCCATCGCCACCCAGCCGTGACCGGCCAGGAAGACCTCGGCGCGGCAGTGCTGTGCGCCCTTGAGGGACGCTGAATTGGCGCCCAGCTCCTTGTAGCCGAAGGCCGAGGGCGCCACGCGCAGGCCGTAGACATCGCGCGCCGGCACGCCGCTGGCGCGGCACAGGCCCACGAAGATGGCGTTCAGGTCGGCGCACTTGCCGCCCAGGTTGCCGCTCTCCAGCATGCTCTTGATGTCGCCGGTGCCGCAGCCGCGGGTCTTGGGCTCGCGGTGCGCATGGGCCACCACCCAGCGGTAGATGGCGCGGGCCTTGTCCACATCGGTCCTCGCGCCCTGGGTGGCCTGCTGCGCCGTGGTGCGGACGATGCCGTCCAGCGGCAGCAGTTCGGTGGCCGCCAGCGCACTGCGCAGCACGACCGGGTCCTCGTTCACGGTGCGGCGGGCCGACCAGTCGACCACCCGGTTGCGGGTGCGCACGCGCGAGGTCACGCTCACCCGCGGGCGCTCGACCGTCGGCGCGAACTCGGCGTGGAGCATGCGCACGCCGCGCGGCGCATCGGCCACCAGGCGCATCTGGCCGGCGTTGCCGCTGAAGCGGTGGCCATCGGTGCGCTGCCAGGCGGTGTCCAGGTCGGGCAGCGGCAGCCAGAGCCTGGTGGTGCCCTTGGCCACCGGCCTGTTCGGATTCTGCCCGGTGTACCCGCTGCTGGGCCTGAACACCTGCCCGCTCAAGGAACACTGAGCCACGCCACCCCATGCACGCCGACCCCGCTCACGCCGGGTCGGCGTTTTTGCGTTCAAGTCCGCGCGGCCGAACACCGCGTGACGGCACGTGGCCTCAAGTCACGTGGGGCTGAGTGGTTTGCTGCGCGCTGTGCTTGTCGCCAATCCCGCACGCGCCAGCTAGCTCCGGGCTCGTTAAGCAAAACTCATCAGTGCCAATCAGC
>JAFLDI010000031.1 GCA_017302485.1 Burkholderiales bacterium
GTCTCGCGCACCGAGGGCAGGCGCTGGCCGCGCGCCAGGCCGCCCTGGCGCACCGCATCGGCCAGGCCGTGGGCGATGCGCAGGTACTGGGTGCCGGGGTCGGTGGCGAGCGCGTCCATGCCGCATTCTGTACCGGTCGGTGGCGCATGGATTGGTACAGTGACACATCAGCCGGGTTGATACAGCGTGCCGCAGTGGCTCGCCTGTACCAGTGCGCTCGGTGTGGGCCTGTGGCTGTTGCCGCCGGGCCGGCGCCTGCAGCATGGAGGCCATGAACACCGCCACCCCGCTGCTTGAACGCCCCTTGGCCGGCACTGCCGGCGAGGACCTCCACCTGCCGCCGCTGTCCGCCTCGGCCGGCCGCGTGCACACACTGGACTGTGCCGCCGGCCCGGCCGAACTGCGCGTGCTGCAGGGCCGCGTCTGGCTGACCGTCGAGGGTCGGCCGCAGGACCACTTCCTGTCGGCGGGCCAAAGTTACCGGGTGCACGCCGGCCCCGCGCGCCTGCACCTCAGTGCCGAGGGGCGCTGTTCGGCCCGCGTCAGCCTGGCCGATCCATCGTCGCTTTGAAACCACCGACCCTCACCATGACAGTACGCTCCTTCGCTCTCCTGCTCGCACTGTCGAGCGCTGTGTCCGTGGCCGCGGCCGACCCGGCGTCCACCTCCGAGGTGCTTGCGCCGCCGTTGCCTGGACCGGTGGTGATCATGGTCTCGGGTGCGTCCGGTCTCGATCCCTACCGCGGCATGGCGCAGGCGCTGCAGCAGCGCGGCTATTACGTCGATCTGATTGACGGCCGCGAGGTGCTGACCCGCGACAGCGACGGTCGGGCGGTGCTCACCCGTCACATCGCCCAGGCCCGGGGTGCGGCATCGGCGCTGCCGGGCAAGGTAGCGGTGGTCGGTTATTCGCAAGGGGGCGGTGGGGCGCTGCTGCACGCCAGCACCCTGCGCGACGATGTGGCCGCCGTGGTGGCTTTCTATCCCGCCATCAGCTGGTCGCCCAGCACGACCTGGCTGGCGCAGCGCGTGGCGGTGCCGACACTGGTCCTGGCCGGCGAGCAGGACCGCTACAACGGCTGCTGCCTGATCGAGGACATGCGGGCCCTGGCCTCGGCCGCGCAGCGCCTGGGCGCGCCGCTGACGCTGGTGTCCTACCCCGAGGCGGGGCATGGCTTCAACCTGCAGCTGGGGGCCTACCGCAGCGCCGATGCCGACGACGCCTGGTCGCGCCTGCTGCAGGTCCTGGACAACGCCTTGCCGGCACCGTCCCCCGCCACGACGGCCGGGCCGCGATAATCGCGGACTTGCCGCCGCCCGGTGGCCCCCGACCGATTCCCGCCCGATGTCCGCCGAACTCGCCGAGCAGGTGCGCCAGCGCCGCACCTTCGCCATCATCTCCCACCCCGACGCCGGCAAGACCACGCTGACGGAGAAGCTGCTGCTGTTCTCGGGCGCGATCCAGATTGCCGGCTCGGTCAAGGCCCGCAAGGCCAGCCGCCACGCCACCTCCGACTGGATGGAGATCGAGAAGCAGCGCGGCATCTCGGTGGCCTCCTCGGTGATGCAGATGGAGTACCGCGGCTGCACCATCAACCTGCTCGACACCCCCGGCCACCAGGACTTCTCGGAAGACACCTACCGCGTGCTGACCGCGGTGGACGCGGCGCTGATGGTGATCGACGCGGCCAATGGCGTCGAGCCGCAGACCCGGCGCCTGCTGCAGGTCTGCCGCGCGCGCAACACGCCCATCCTCACCTTCGTCAACAAGATGGACCGCGAGGTGCAGGAGCCGCTGGCGCTGATGGACGAGATCGAGCGCGAGCTGGGCATGACCGTGGTGCCCTTCACCTGGCCGGTGGGCATGGCCAAGTTCTTCGGCGGCGTGCTGGACCTGCGCAAGGACCAGATGCGCGTCTTCAGCCCCGGCGAGGACCGCGTGGCCGGCACTGAGGAGATCATCGACGGCCTGGCCAATCCGCTGCTGAACGAGCGCTTCGGCGATGTCTACCAGCAGGCCGCCGGCGAGATCGAGCTGGTGCGCGAGGCCGCCCCCGCCTTTGACGAGGCCGCCTTCCTGGCCGGCCGCCAGACGCCGATGTTCTTCGGCTCAGCCGTCAACAACTTCGGCGTGCAGGAGGTGCTGGACGCGCTGGTGGACCTGGCGCCGCCGCCCGGCCCGCGCCCGGCGATCCAGCGCACGGTGGCGCCCGACGAGCCCAAGTTCACCGGCGTGGTCTTCAAGATCCAGGCCAACATGGACCCGGCGCACCGCGACCGCATCGCCTTCCTGCGCGTGGCCAGCGGCCAGTTCAGCCGCGGCATGAACCTCAAGGTGGTGCGCAGCGGCAAGACCCTGCGGCCCAACACCGTGGTCACCTTCATGAGCCAGAAGCGCGAGCTGCTGGACGAGGCCTTTGCCGGCGACATCATCGGCATCCCCAACCACGGCGTGCTGCAGCTGGGCGACACCCTGACCGAGGGCGAGGCCCTGCAGTTCACCGGCCTGCCCTTCTTCGCGCCTGAGCTGTTCCGCTCGGTGGAAGTGGCCGACCCGCTGAAGACCAAGCAGTTGCGCGCCGGCCTGACCCAGTTGGGTGAGGAGGGCGCGATCCAGGTCTTCCGCCCGCTGGCCGGCAGCGTGCTGCTGCTGGGCGCCGTGGGCCAGCTGCAGTTCGAGGTGGTGGCCCATCGCCTGGAGCACGAGTACGGCGTGAAGGCCCGCATCATGCCGGCGCGCTACAACGTGGCGCGCTGGGTGACCTGCGAGGAGGCCGACGGCGGCGAGAAGGAGTTGAAGCGCTTCATCGACGCCAACAGCCACCGCCTGGCGCTGGACGCGGTGGACGCGCCCACGCTGCTGCTGGAGTACGCGGGTGAGCTGCGGGCGATCCAGGAGAACTGGCCGAAGATCCGGTTCCACGCGCTGCGGGAGCACGCGGGGCTGGTGTTTCAGCAGAGGATGGGGGACTGAAGACCCGGACCCAGGGCGTCAGCAGGGCCCCGCGGACATCCGGGTGTGTACCCCACCGATGCCCTCATGGGTATCGCAGCACCACCTGACGAAGCGGTGGCGTTCCGGTGCCCGGCGTCGTTGCCGGCGCTTCCAGCCGCTGCAGGCGCCACAGCGGTGCTTGTCGGCCCGGCCCGTTGAGGCAGTCCAGCAGACTCGGAATGGCGTCCGGAGCACTGACGAGCAGTTCCAGCGATGTGCTGCGCTCTGCAGCGTGATGCACGATGCGGGTCACGAGGGTCTTGTCGCCTGAGCAGCGCTCAATCTCCAGCAGACGAGGTTCCACCGGCACGGTGAACAGGCTTCCGTCCCGCTCGGCGTTGGCGTGCCAGGGCCAGGGTTGCTCTGGTTCAGCCGCTGAGGGCGAGGTTGACGCAGCCGAGGTGCGGACCTCGCTGATAGCACGGTTCAAACGCTCCAGCGCCGCCTGTCGCGGCAGCAACCACAACAAGGCGCCTGCGGTCGTTCCCAAGACCACGGTCATCGACAGGGCACGCAGCCACCGCCGATGTCGCCTGGGTTGCAGGTCAAAGCGCAGTGCTGTCGGCAGCATCGCTGCTGTCCTTTCGTACCATCGGCGTGTTCGTCGATCCCCAGCCCGCAAGGTCAAGTTGCCAGCAGGACAGAGGTCCGCCCACCCGCAAGCGCCGCAGCACCGACGCCTGATTCTCCGTCGATGCCAGGAACGTTGCAGCCTCGGTGACGGCACCGTCCGCGCCTGAGCGCCAATAGGTCACCGACTCATCGTCGCACAAGGCCGCATCGGCCAGTCGACCCTGGCGGGGAAGCGTCGTCCACCACGGGTGCAGTGACTGCAGTCGCCCCCCGCGCTCGATCATGGCACTCAACTCGTCGACCAGCCCAAGCGGCGTGCAGGCGGCAAGCCAGGGTCGTGCCCCGTGCGAGGACCACACGGTCAGCCGGGCCTGCCATGGCTTGGCAGGCGTGCTGAGCGTCGCGGCCGCCACGGCTTCTGCCTCTTCGATGCTGTTCGTTCCGTTGATGGGCATCAAGCACTGCAAGACGCACAGACGACCGCCGAGAAGGACCTGCCAAGTCAGTCCAGGGTAGCGTCCCAGCCACATTCCCAGCATGTCGCGAAACTCGTCTGGCGTCGACAGTGCCAGCCGCAGCCCTTCGACGGCCGGCCCACGCAGGGCCATCGTGCTGCCCGACAGATAGAGCGTGACAGACTCAGACTTGGCCCACCACACGGAACAACTCCTCGAGGCTGGTTTGACAGTGGACGATGCGATCCATCGCCTGCTGTATCAGCGGACGCACGGTGCCGTAGCCCAGGTCCGTCTCGAAGGCCAGACGCTTCAGCTCGCTGACCTCAGCGCCTGCCAGGATGCGGTCGCGGAGGTCATCGCCAATCAGATGAACCTCCGCAATCACGAAGCGCCCTTTGTAGCCTGTGCCGTGACACTCCGGGCAACCCTGGGCGTGAGGTAACTGCCTGGGCAGGCCCCCGAACCGGTCCTCGTGCCTGGACCACCAGCGCGCCTCGCTCCGGCTGGGCGCGTCGCGCGTGGCACAGTTGACGCACAGTTGCCGCATCAGCCGCTGCACCACGACACCGTTGAGCGAGGACACGAAGCCGAACATGTCCAGACCGAAGTGTCGGAAGCGCCCAATCACGTCGAACAAGGAGTTCGCGTGCACCGTCGTGAACACCAGGTGCCCGGTCAACGCGGACTGCACGGCAATCTCCGCAGTCTCTGGGTCGCGGATTTCGCCGACCAGGATGCGATCCGGGTCGTGTCGCAGGATGCTGCGCAAGCCTCGCGCGAAGGTCAGGCCCTTCTTTTCATTGACGGGGATCTGGAGGACGCCGGCAAGCTCATACTCGACCGGGTCTTCGATCGTGATGATCTTCTCCAGGCCGGTGTTGATCTCGGACAGCGCCGCATACACCGACGTTGTCTTGCCACTGCCGGTGGGGCCAGTGACCAGCAGCATGCCGTGCGGCAGACCGGCCAGGTGGCGAAGTCGCTCGGCGCTGGCCGGCTCGAAGCCGAGCGCGTCCAGCGTCACGCTGTCGCCCCTGCCGCGCAGCGCGGACTTGTCCAGCAGGCGCAGCACCGCATCTTCGCCATGAACGCTGGGCATGATGGAGACACGCAGGTCGAGGTCCCGACCCTCGAACCTGAATCTGAAGCGTCCGTCCTGCGGTAGCCTGCGCTCGGTGATATCCAGCTGGGCCAGCACCTTCAGGCGCGACACCACCTCCTCGGCGGGCTGCACCCCGTCAAGCCGCTCGAAACGCGCCATGACACCGTCAAGCCGATGCTTGACCGTCATGCCCAGGCGATCACATTCGAAGTGGACGTCGCTGGCCCCACGGCGCCACGCAGTGATGAGTGCCCGGTCAACAAAGTCGACGATGCTTGAGCCAGCCGGAGCGCGAGCTTCGGCGGGCACCGCCGACTCCTGTGACGCAGCTGCGGGCTCGCCGCGCCAGTGGGTCAGTTCGCTGGCACTGGCGGCCAGCGGTTCCGGTTGGCAGCCAAGCGCACGGGCGGCCTGCTGAAGCGCGCGTTCGTCCCACGGATCGGCCATGGCGACCGCCGCCTGATCGGACTCCACACGCAGAGGCCACATGTCCGTTGGCAACTCAGGCCGGTTGCCCGGCCAGTGCCTTGGGGACGTCACGGCTGCGAGCGTCCGCACTCCCGTGTATCGAGGCAAGAGCTCGTCCCATGGCCAAGCGCTTTGCTGCTGACGCAACCGGTCCATCACGGTGGCCTGGCCACGTTCAGCACGGGCCGATGCGAGCGCGCGCAGGATGCGCTCAGCCGATACCGGCTCAGGAAGAGGGGTGGCCATCATCGAACCGACGCCGCAATATCGAACACCGGCATGTACAACAACACAACCATGCCACCCACCATCAACGCCACGCCCAGCAGCAGTACCGGCTCGACGAGGCGGGTGGCGCGTTCCACAAAGGTCTCGAAGGCCTGGCGATGTCGTTCCGCGACGGCGCGCAGCACACGATCGAAGTCGCCGCCCCGCTCGCCGGCACGGATGAGTCGCTCCGTGACGGCATCGGTCAGCCCTGCCGCCCTGAAGCCCACAGACGCCGTGGCCCCGTGCTCGATACGCGCGCGCGCGGTGAGGATCTGAAGCTGCCCGCACGGCCCAGGGGCGAGGTCCAGGCAGACGCCCAATGCCTCGTGCAGGCTGTAGCCGCCATGCACGAGCAGCGCCAGGGCCTCGAACAGCCGCGCCTTCTCGAAGTGGGCCACCTGCTGCCCCAGCCATGGCCAGGCATTGACAACCCATGTCCCGATACGTCGCGGCCGGCTTCCGGTGCCCGCCCAGGCGAGGACGGTGAGCAGCGCGGCGAGGGCCATGGGCACCAGCCAGGGCTGCGCAGACAGTGTTGCGCTCAAGGCGATCAACGAGCGGGTTGCGGCACTCGCCAGCGCCCCGGACTCAGCATACAAGCCCGCGAACCGCGGTACCACCACAAGCAAGAGAAAGACGGCTATCAGGCCGCCCAGGGCCACCACGACTGCCGGATACAGCGCCGCGCTGACCGCCTTGCGACGCAGGCCACCCACCATGTCGTCGAAACGCAGGTAGGCATCCAGCGCATGGGTCAGGTCGCTGGTGCGCTCGCTGGCGCGCACCGAAGCCACCAGCAGTGGCGGGAAGCCGCCCACATCCTGCATGGCCGTTGACACGGCCTTGCCTTCGCGCAGGCGAGCCAACAACAGCTGATGAATCGACGGCTCCTGCGCTGAAGCGGAAAGAGCGTCCAAGGCTTCGACCACCGACAGGCCCGCCTGCAGCAGTGCCCTCAGCTCGCGACACCACAGCGCCAGTTCCTCCTGCCGGATCGGTCCAGATGTTGAACCCGGGCGCCTCTGCACACGCAGCGCTAGCACGGTTGCGCCGGCATCCGTCAACAGCCTGCGTGCGGCGGCCTCGTCGTGAGCCTGCAACTGGCGCGAGAGCACCTCGCGGCGATCCGGGTCGAAGAGTCGGGCCTCGAATTGCATCGCCGTCTAGTTGGTGAGGTCTGCATCATCGCCGTTGCCACCAGCCAGCTTGTCGCGACCGGTACTGACGATGTCGTAGTCTCTTCCCTGGCTGCCGGGCATCCGGTACGAGTAAGGCATACCCCAGGGGTCGTTCGGGAGGGCGCCCTTGAGGTAAGGGCCTCGCCAGCGGTGGTCCGAACCGGGGGCCGAGATCAGCGCCTGCAAGCCCTGGTCGGTGGTTGGGAAATGCCCCATGTCCAGTCTGTAGGACTGCACAGCCTTGTCGAAGGCGTCGATCTGTGCGCGTGCGGCCGTCATTTCGGATCGGCCGATCTGGCCCATCAGGCGAGGGCCGACGATGCCCGTCAGCAAGCCAATGATCAGGACGACCACCAGCAACTCCAGGAGGGTGAAGCCGTCGGGGGCACGTCGTCCTTGACCGCGGTCGGTTGGAGAGGTCATGGGTGGGTTTGTCTTGGGGTGAAGACCCAGTCGGCGTAGCGACTGGCCGGAGGCAGGTCAGTGTGTTGCAGGCGCTGGGGTGTGTGAATCCAGGGTGCCAGCAGCGATCGACTGCGCACGCCCACGATGTCGCCTCGCGAGTCACGCACAAGCACCCAGTCGGCCAGTCCGGTCAGCGGGTCTGGGTACAGCGCGCGCAGGTGACGACGGATGCCAGCAAACCGGGTGTCAAGCAGCAATTGGTCCAGTGATGTCGGATAGCGCTTGTCACTGCCGGGCGACGATGCCCGATAGTCGGCCAGTGCGCGGGCGTAGGCATCGCCAACCCGCAGCAGTTGACGCTCCTTCTCGCGGGACGCCTGGTCTGACCAGCGCTGCGCAACCGCAGCACCGGCGGTGGAGGCGACGGCGAGCATCATCAGGACAAACACCCAGGAGAAGCCTTGCTCACCACGTCGCATAGGGCCTCCCATCGCGGCCGTTGCCTACGGCGCCGCTTCGCACGTCAAACACCTTTCCCGCGAGGTTGTCCGGAGGAGCGACGATGTGCCAGGTATCGTCGCGCTCAGTGATCGGATCGCGCGGCAACTCACGCAGGTAGCGTTCGCGCGCAAGCTCTGTCAGCTCACTCGGGTAGCGGCCACGGTCGGCGTAGAACGCGTCGATCGCCTGGCGCATGCCAGCAAGGCTCTGTCGCAGCACGGTTTCTCGTGCCCTGTCCACATGCTCCACGTAACGCGGTACGGCGATGCCCAGCAACAGCGCCACGGCGGCCAGCACCACCAGCAGCTCGATCAGGGTGAAACCACGTCCCCCTCTCATGTCACCAGTCCTTCAGCGGCACGCCATTGCTGCCAAGTCGCTCTGAGCGGGACATCACGTCATACACATCGGCGCCTGGCCTGGGCGCGTCGGGGGGGCTCGCGTAGCTGCGCAAGGCCCAGGTCGACTCCGCGGGAGCTTCCACGGGCGCAAAGGGGTCACGGGGCAGGCGTCGCAGGAAGTACACCCGATGGCCTTGGCTGCCTGGCGCGCCGTCAACGAGCACAGCCAGGTTGGGCGGATACCCGGAGGCCCCCGGGACTCGAGCGATTTGGCCGGCGTCGACCGCTTGCTTGTAGGCATCCAGCGCGCCGCGGATCTGCCAGAGCGCATCTCGAAGCGCCTGCTCCTTGTATCGCTGGGTCGTCAGTTCGGCCAGCGGCGCTACCGCCATCGCAAGCACCGAGAGAACGCCCAGCACGGCCAGCAGTTCAATCAGCGTGTAGCCGCGACACGTTCGGTGCTTCACGGCAACACCTCCAGCACCAGCGACGCGGGCAACGCCACGGGTGGCCGGCCGGCGTCCGTCGCCACCGCGAGTGCGTTGGCGAGCGTCACCTCCAGCGCTCCAGCCTTGGACGCGACCAAGGTCCACTCAAGGATGCGGCCGCTGCCCGTGGCGGACGTGGCCTGGTTGCGCAGCACGCCCGTGACGATGGCGCCGCTGCGCTCATCGGAGGACGATGACAGGCTGACCTTGGCCTCTCCCTGGCGCCATAGCGACCCTTCCTTGACCTCCAGCAGCCGCAGCTGAGCCGGTGCCGTCCGAAGCTCAAGGTTCAGGCCTCGCAAGCCGCTGCCCAGGTCACCATCCAAGGCCAGCGTGAACGCTTGTCCGGCCTTGATGGGCGGGGGCGGTTGCCATCGAAGCACCAGAGGCCCGGCCGCAGCGGAACCACCGTCTGCCGGCGCGGATGCTCCGGGCAGACCGGCGGGTCCTGTGGCTGCCGTCGGCGAGGCCCGTGTCGGTTCAGGCGCAACGCGGCCACCTACCTGGCGCAGACGCGTGTAGGCTTCGGTTCCGACCCACAGCTCTGACTCGCTGGGCTCGGGCTGCCGAAGGTTGCGGACGATGCGCGGCGTCACCGCCAGCACCAGCTCGGTCCGGCTACCGTCATCCAACTGGCTGCTGAACAGCCGACCCAGCACCGGCAGGTCACCGGCAAGCGGCACGCGGCTGGCGCTGCTGCGGTCCTCCTTGCTGAGCAGTCCAGCCAACAGCTGGGTTTCGCCATCCTTCAGCCGCAGCGAGGTGCTCGCATTTCGGGTGCTGATCTGGTAGGCGACCGTGCCGGAGCCGGTCTTGATCTGGCCGGCCAGCGAGCCCACTTCCAAGGCGAGCCTGATGGCCACTTCATCATTGGCGAACACGGTTGGCTCGATCTCCAGCTTCAGGCCGACATCGAGATAGCTCACCGTATCGCTGACAAAGCCCGCCTGGCCCGTGGTGGTGGTGATGATGGGGACCTTGTCCCCGATCAGTACCTTGGCCTTTTCGCGGTTCCTGGCTCGCACACGCGGGTTGGCCAGGATCTCGAAATCGCCCACCTCGCGCCGCAGATTGATGGTCACCCCGCCGACCGATACGCCGATGCGGTCCTCCCCAAGCCTGCGCAGGTTGGCCACGGACAGCGGGCCGCCCTCGGCCGGAGGCAGCGGGGTCAGCGAAACGCTGCCGGGCAGCTTGACGCCCAGTTCGGTCAGCCGCGTGGAGCGGACCTCCAGCACCTCAAGCTCCAGCAGCACCTCGGGCTCCTGAGTGTCGTACAGGCCGATGAGGCGCTCGGCCAGAGCAACGGTTTCCGGGGTCTCGCGCAAGGCGAGCATATTGCTTCGCTCGTCGACAAAGGGCTCCTTGAGCTTGAGCATGGATTTCAGGAACGCCGCAGCACCTTTGGCCTCCGCACTGGCGAGGTAGAACACCCGAATCACCTGCTCCTGGTACTCGCGCTGCTTCTCTGGCGTGTTCGGGTAGATCAGCACGGTGCGGTCGTCCAACACCTTGCGCGCCAACTGGTGGGTACCAACGATCAGGTCCAGGGCGCTATCGATGCGGACTTGCTGGAGGTAGACGGTGACACGCAGGTCCTGCCGGATGTCCTTGTCAAGCACGAAGTTCAGGCCGCTGTATCGCGTCACGACATCGAGCACCTGGCGCAGTGGAGCGTCGCGGAAGTCAAGCGAGATGGGTCTCTGCTCGGCCAGTCCAGTCTGGGCGGTCTTGAGTTGGTGCTCGCGTTGCTGTGCCAGGACCTGGCGCCTGAGGGCCAATAGACCCTCATGGTCGGGGTCGGCCTTCAGCCCTTCGTCGATTACACGCATCGCCGCAGCGGACTGGTCGCGCCCCATCAGGCGTTGCGCCTCCTGCACACTGGACATCAACCGTCGTTCCGTGGCCGAGGACTGCACGAGTTGACTCACCCGGGCGTTGGATGGGTCCAGCGCCTTGGCGCGCGCCAGTGCGTGGTCGGCCGCATCCCGTTGGCCAGCCGAACGCAGCCGCCGCGCATCCGCCAGCCACTGCTCCAGCGTCTCGTCGCGCAGGCGCAGATACTGGCTGCGCAGGCTGGCATTCTCCGGATACGTGCGTAGGCCCTCTTCCAGCGTGTGCAGTGCCTGCTCGCGTTGGCCGGCCCTGAGCTGCTTGTCTGCTTCGCGCTGGACCAGGCTGGCGCAACCGGCAAGCAGCACCAGTGCAGCGGCCCCAACCAGCAAGGCGGGGCGGAGGATGGCCCAAAAGCCAGGTGGGCGACGACGCAGGCGCATGAGCATTGCAGTCAGGGCACACCGGCATCGGCCAGGGGAAGGCTGACCAGCTGCTCGGCCAGGCTGTGCCGAAGGCGAACCTCTGCGGCGCTGATGGACTCCACGACGTAGCCACTGGACAGTGCGACCCCCGGCGTCGCGTGCAGGCTGTTCGCGCCATCCTGCAGGAACACGAACCATTGGCCCTCGGGCGACCGGAAGCGGCCAATGACCCGATGGTTCATCGGGGGGGCTGAGGGCGGCGGCGGCACCGCCACAGGCGCCGATCGCACGAGGTCAGGGCCCGCTTTCGCTGAAGAAGCAGGCACGGAGGACGGGGCTGGAAAGAAGGGGTCGCGCGACGCAGGGCTGAGCCTGGCCCCATCGTCGGCTGCAGACCCGGCTCCTGCCGCCGGCAGCAGCGGCGGCGTCGCAACGGCCAGTGGCATTGATGTGCGCTCCATCGTTGTCTCCATGCCTGAGTCATCGGGCCACCACATCGCCCACGCGGTGCCCAGCAACGTGGCGACCAAAGCGCCGGCAATGGCCGGGTGCAGCCGTGACCATGCGGGCAATGCCATGACCCTGTCCCTCACGATCAGCGCTCGGCCGCGCGTTCAAACAGGCTCCACTCGACGGCAACGTCGATCAAGCCCGCTGGCACCTCGTTTGAGGCCATGTTCGCCTCCACCACCCGGCGAAGGTCCAGGCTCTCCAGCGCCAGGGTCCGCGGCCGCCGCGCCAGCATCTCCGCGAGCCAGCGCTTGATGTCGACATAGGTTCCCCTGAGCTGCGTCTGCACCGTGGTCTTGCGATACGGTGCCGCATCGGCCTGCGTGGGAGAGGCGAAGGACAGTTGAAGGACCTGCACACCCCACGCGGGACCCAGGGTGATGGCGTCTGCGCTGAACTGCTCGGCGGCGCTGCGCTGGTCAGCGACCGTTGTCGGCAGCGTGGCCCACCAGGGCGCAGGGTGGTGCGCAGGCGGCACTACCTGTAAAGCGGCGCGTTGCGCCGCCGCGGCCTGTTCGCTCTGGGCGCGGCGGAGCTGCTGAGCCAGATGTCGACTGGCGTGCGCTTGCCACCATGTGGCCGCGGCCGTCGTGGTCAGCAGCATGAGCGTGCAGCCTGCACACATGCCGACCCAGCGACGATCGGCCGCTGTCAGGCACCACCACCGAGGCCACGAGGACATCAGCGCCTGCAAGAAGTGAACCGGCTGGGCCATCAGGGACGTGCCGGCACGGCCCGACGGGGGCTCCAGATGCCCTGCGCTGCGTCCGTCGCACTGCCGGCTCGCACGGGGTTCAGGACCGCATGGCGGGCCAGTTCAAGGCGGTGCCGACCAGGGAAGCACTGCGACCGCAAGCCGTTCAGGCGCCGCAGGCCTGATGCCCATTGGCCCTGCGACGTTTCAAGCAACGGGTGGTCGCGGTTGGTCGCCAGACACCGCGCATGGACCCACCAGCCTGCGCGTTCACACGCCTGGCCCGGAACCGTGACCCACGCCGCACTGTCCTCATCGTCCTCGACGATCGACGCCCGTCGATCACTCCGCGAGGTCACGCAGTACAGCGCCCCAGGCCACTCCGGACGGAGCAGTCTTGCCATTTTCTTGTTTCTCCCTGTAGTGCTGCGGATTCTTGCAGCTTCTGCGGCTTTCTCAAAGTACCCGCGATGACGAGCGACAGGCTCGAGCCAACGGTTCCCAGGAGGCGGGATGGCGGGCCTCAGGCCTTGCAATGAACGCTCTCCGGGCAGGGGGGCGACCCCGAGGCCAGACCGAGCCGATGGAGGCCAACACGTCGGCGAACTCGGTACGCTCAAGCGCGTCGGCGCCGCTCAGGCGCTTGATGTGTGTGGTCAGGATGGCGGCGCTCCAGGGGCCGTGCCGGCTCAGGCCGACGAGCGGTCGGTCGCACCTTTGCACGCGTGGCCTGTGGACTGCCTTGCACTACCCGAGTGCCATGAGCAGGATCCGGCGCCGAGGCGCCCGCCGAGTTCAGGGGCCCGAACTGGACCGGATCCCGTGGCACGATGAGAGCGCGAACGTGGTCAAGAGGCTGCTCGATGCCCTCCTGACCAGGAAGCAGCTTCAGGCGCTGGCGCGCCGAGAAAACGGCGAGCAACCATGAATGCAACCGTCGAACAGCGCTTGATGTCAAAGATCCGCTCGCTGTCGCCGCAGCAGGTGGCCGAGGTGGACAGCGTCGTGGAGTTCCTGGCCACCAAGGCCAGGAAGCGCGACGCGCTCGATCGCCTGCTGGCCATAGCCCCGGCCTTGGAAGCAGCCGGCGCGGCGCCGATGAGCGAGGACGAGATCGCCGCCGAGATCGACGCGGCGCGGGCAGCGCGCCGGGCGCGGCAAGCGGTCTGCCAGCGCCGCTGCCAGCAAGGGGTTGGGTGCGGATCGTTCTTGATACCAACGGGGTGTTGTCGGCGCTGCTGTGGCGCGGGTCGCCGCATCACTGGCTGGCCACCTCGGCCACCTCGGCCAGCGCTCCAGCATCCAGCTCTGCAGCAGCACGGCGCTGCACGAAGAACGGGCCGAAGTGCTCACGCGGCCGTCAGCGACCAGGCGGCTGGCCTTGATCGACCGATCTGCTCGCGAGGTGCTGGCCGACTACGTCGAGGCCATTGAGCTGCATTTGAACGGCCTGCTAGCATGGCCGCATTCCCTCGATGAGAAGCGCCATGTCCAAGCGGAAGTCGGATGTGATCGAGAACTTTGGTGAGCGGCTTGCCAGCTTGCGCAAGGCCGCCGGTTACACGCAGGTGGAGTTCGCCGCCGAGGTGGGCATCACCCAGCGCGTGGTGGCCTACTACGAGGCACCGAACGCACAGCCGCCGGCGCATCTGCTGCCGCAGATGGCACAGGTGCTGGGTGTGGGTGCCGACGTGCTGCTGGGCATGGCCCAGCAGCGCAAGGTCAAGCGCCTGGCCACCAACAGCCTGGAGCGGCGGCTCTTGGCCATCGAGAAGCTGGACCCCAAGGCCAAGCGGCGAATCACTCAGCTGCTGGACACTTTCATCGAGCGCGAGAAGCTCAAGCAGCGCGTGAACGCGCAGGGAGCCTGACCATGACCACCGTGCAGATCACGTTGCCCGACGCGCTGGCCCAGGAGGCCACGAAGGCCGGGCTGCTGGCACCGGAGAAGATCGAACGCATGCTGCGCGAAGGACTGCGCGCGGAGCGCATCGAGCGCATGAAGGCGGCGCGCGTCACACTGGCGGCCGAGCCGCTGGCACCGATGACGCCTGAGGAGATCAGCGCCGAGATCGACGCCTATCGCACCGAGCAGCGGCGTGCGGCTGGTTCTTGACACGAACACGGCGCTGTCGGGGCTGCTGTGGGGCGGCACGCCGGGGCGCTTGATCGACGCGGCCGAGGCCGGCCAGGTCGAGCTGGCCAGCAGTGCGGCGCTGCTGGCCGAGCTGCAAGGGGAGCTCTCGCGCGAGAAGTTCGCCAGGCAGCTCGCCAAGCGCGGACTCACCGTGGCCGATGTCTTCGACTGCCATGCGGCGCTGGATCCACACGCATTCCAGCCACCGGCTGGAGGACCTGCTGCCCCATCGCTGGCAGCCGGCCTGACTGACGTTGACGTGCATGGGGCGGCTCACGCAGTGGGTGGCGATCGAGGCCGACGTTGCCGTGCGCCGCATGGGCCACGACCAGAAGGTGCGCCTGGCCAATGAGATCCACGCCCAGCAGCCCAACATGCTGGCCCCGATCCTCGTGCTGCCGCAGATGGGCGCAAACATGGCGCAGGTGGAGGTGGCGCTGCACGTCCTGTTCGTCACCTTCCAGGCGATGAAGCTTAGCGGCCACCACTGGCCGCTGGTCACCGAGGACATCCAGGAGCCTGCAGCGCCTGACGGCTCGCATGCGCTTCAACGAAGGCTTGCCACAGGAACTGGCGAACCAGGTCGTCCAGGAGTTCCACACCGAGCATGCCGAGCGCTACCTGCTGGCCTTCGTCTACGGCTGGCTCGGCGACAGCGACTTGATGGGCGTGCGCACCGAGGCGGAGAAGTACCTGATGCTTGGCGCGCTCAACCTCGTCGAGTGCGTTGCCTTCGTCGGGGCGCTCAAGCCAACGCGATAGGGAGCGGGCCTGGCCGTCCGTCAAGATGGGATGGCCGGACGCTCACCGTGCGCCGACCTGGTGGACCGGCATGGCGCCGGCCTGGGGGTTTCAGCTCGGCAGCGAGGCCGAGCGCGCTGCCATGTGGCAGCTCATCTTGCAATCAACCCGGCTGTGTTCCTTGCGGACGCACTTCGGGTGTCTCGCCGCTGTGCAGGTCCTCGAATCCCCTGCATCGCCGCCCCGCTGTGGGGGTCTTCATGACAGCCAGGACCAGCCTAGCCGAGTTGTCAGCGCCCGAGGGCACCGAGTCGATGAACCGTTCCAACGAACCCCGAGGGGCCACGGTGGGCGGTAGGCAGTCGGACTAACCGGCTGCAATGTCCTTCCACAGCAATGATGTCATGGGCTCGGCGGGCCACGCCAGAGGCACGGAGGCCGGGCGTGACGTTGCGGGGAAGCTTTACGCAGCCAGGGCGACCACGCGCGTGGTCAGTCGGTCACGGTGAAGACTGCGGCGCACTCATTCGTCGAACCCAAGAATTCGAGGCAACCTCTTCCACATCACAAGTACAACGACCACCGCAACGGGCAAACCGACGAACAGCCAAGCGTGCGACTCTTGAACTCCAAGGCCCAGCTTGACCCCAATGGCGGCTAAAGAGCCCCATGCCCCACCCAGGCCTATGGCTGCAGCGGTCACGGTTACATGGCGTCGAATGGCACCCAGCACGCCGTCGCTCATGGCTCGTTTCCAGCAGCATTGACTTCCTTGCTGAAGCCAAATGCTTTACCGATTGCCGAGCCGGTGAGCATCAATCGATTCACTGACTGATTGACCACGTTACCCAGCACCACTCGCGCGTTATCCCAACGGCTGACAGTGACATCGAACATCGAGTTCACTCGCTCAATGCCATCGGACGCGCCCACGATCAATGGAACCTTAGCGCCGATCGCGCCAACATTGAGAGCAAGCGAAGTGCCTTCATAGGCCGCGCCGCCCCACTCAGGCATGGCCAGTTGGAATCCGGTCTTGATGAGGTTGAAGCCTTGCGAGCTGATGCCCTGGACTGCATCGACAACCATGCCCCCGCCTTGCCAAGCATCGCTCGCGCCAAACGCAGCCATCGGCGCACCTAACGCACAGCCAGCCAGGCTGGTGCAAATAGCCGCCCCTGTAGCGACGGTCAGGCCGCCGCCAACCGCTTTGACTGCGCCGAGCGCACCCTGCTTCCAACTCTCATGGGCGACGCAATTAAAGAGGGACTTGGTGGACAAGTCAAGCAAGGGCGTAGGCGCCCGGACATCAACCGGCCTGGTGCCAACAATTGTGACTGTCTGGGTCGAGGCGGGCGTGCCCTCATCCTTCGGCCCGGCATAGACCTTCTCCTCCCTGACCGGCGCCAAGCCTGTGGGGTCGACGTACTTTAGCGCGTTGTTGAGCAC
>JAFLDI010000310.1 GCA_017302485.1 Burkholderiales bacterium
GGCCCTGCTGTCCTGGGCCGCCAGCGCCCAGGCCCCCGAAGACGCCCAGGCGCGGGCGCGCCAGACCTGGGAGGCCGCGCGTGCCTCCGCCCAGGCCGGCCCAGCCAGCATCGCCCTGTCCGGGCAGGCCCATCTGGCCCTGCCTGCCGGGAGGTTGTTCATTCCTCAACCGCACGCCACGCGCCTGCTGCAGGCCATGGGCAACCCCGGTGAGGACCCGCGCCTGCAGGGCCTGGTCTTTCCGGACGATGGCAGCGACTGGTTCATGACGGTGCGCTACGAGGACGCCGGCTACATCCGCGACGACGACGCCCGTGACTGGAAGGCCGACGAACTGCTCGCCAGCTACCGGGAGGGCACTGAGGCCAGCAACGAGGAGCGCCTGAAGCTGGGCGCGCCGGCACTGGAGATCCTCGGCTGGGCCCAGCCGCCCGCCTATGACGCCGGCACGCACCGCCTGGTGTGGGCGATGAAATCGCGCGAAAAGGGACAGACCGGCGAGGACGACCTGGGCGTCAACTACAACACCTACCTGCTGGGCCGCGAGGGCTACTTCAGCATGAACCTGGTGACCGGGCTGAAGGATCTTCCGCAGTACCAGGACGCCGGCCAGGCCCTGCTGTCTGCGCTGTCCTTTGACGAGGGCAAGCGCTACGTCGACTTCAATGCCAGCACGGACAAGGTGGCCGAATATGGCCTGGCGGCCCTGGTGCTGGGCGTGGGGGCCAAGAAGCTGGGGCTGCTGGCACTGGCTGGCGCCTTCCTGCTGAAGTTCGCCAAGCTCGGTGTGCTCGTGCTGGCCGGCGCCGGCGCATTGATGGCGCGCTTCTTCAAGCGTCGCCCGTCGACCCCGCCGTCCGCCTGAGACTCTCGATGCTGAAGCTGTTGCTGCTCGCCCTCTCGGGTGCCAAGTTCGGCAAGCTGCTGGCCAGTGGCGGCTCAATGCTGCTGTCACTGGTGGTCTATGCCATGGTCTACGGCTGGCGCTATGCGGCAGGCTTCATCGTGCTGCTGTTCGTGCATGAACTGGGGCACCTGCTGGCCGCACGCCACCGCGGGCTGGACGTGGGCTGGCCGACCTTCATTCCCTTCGTGGGCGCCTGGGTGGAGCTGAAGGACCGGCCGCACGACGCCGAGACCGAGGCCTTCGTCGGCCTTGGCGGGCCGCTGCTGGGCACGCTGGGGGCCCTGCTGTGCTACTTCCTGGCCCGAGGGGAGGCCGATGTGCCGTGGCTGCTGGCCGTGGCCTATGCGGGCTTCTTCCTGAACCTGTTCAACCTGATTCCGCTGTCGCCGTTCGACGGCGGACGCATCACCGCCGTGCTGTCGCCGCGCATCTGGCTGCTCGGCGTGCCGGTGTTGCTGGCGCTGGCCTGGTGGCGGCCCAGCCCGATGCTGATCCTGGTGGCCCTGCTGGCCGCGCCGCAGGTCTGGCAGGCAATCCGCTGGCGGCGAGACAGCCCCGGCGCCAGCACCTATTACGCGGTGTCGACCGGGACCAAGATCGAGTACACCGTGTACTACCTCGCGTTGCTGGGCTTCCTGGCCGTGATGACGCACGACGTGCACGAGATGCTGCAAGCCATGCGACCCGGCAACCTGCGCTGAACAGCGCTCTCAGGCCAGCGCGGTCCAGGCCAGCAAGGCACCGAACAGGATCGGCTGGTGCAGCATGTAGACCCGCAGCGGACGCGCACCCAGCCATGCCAGCGGCTGTAGCGAGGTCGCCAGCGTCCCGGTGAGCCACACGCGGCGGTGCGCCAGCAGCCAGGCGCCGATCGCCAGGCCCCACAGCAGCACGCCCAGCCAGGGCAGAACTGGCACATAGTCCTCGGTGGCCGGCAGGCGGGTCACCAGGCCAGTCCACCAGGCCCAGCGCTGGTCGAACAGCGGGTGTTGCCACAGGCGCGGCGCCAGCAGCGCCAACGCGCCCACGCCCCATAGAAGCCCCTGGGCCCGCGCCGAGGCCAGATCGCCGCCCAGGCGCGGCGCCACGCCCAGCCGCACGATCAGCAGCATCACCGCGATGCCGTGCAGCACGCCAAAGCTGATCCAGCGCTGCGGGAACACCAGCGCCGAGCCCGCCGACACCAGCAGCGCGCAGCCTGCCACCTGGGCCCAGCGGCGCCAGAAACGGGCGCTGGACTGGCCGGCCTGAACCGCCACCGCCTGGCCCAGACCGGCGCACAGCAGGAACAGGCTGACGATGGCCGTGCGCTGCAGCGTCCAGAACGGATCGCTCAGGAATTGCTGCACCGGCTGCAGCAGCCGGAAGTGGTTGAGGTCGTAGCAGAAGTGGAAGACCACCATCCAGACGATGGCCAGGCCCCTGAGGGCATCGAGGCGGTCGAAGCGTTCGCCGTGCATGCACCGACGATAGCGCAGCTTCGGGCCACAATCACCGCATGAGCCATGTCGCTGCCACCCGCCGAACACCAGAGGAACAGGCCCTGCTCGAGGCCGCGCTGCGGGACCTCTTCGAGCACAAGGTGACGTTCAACCAGACCCTGGGCATGACCATGGTCTCGCTGGCGCTGCCGGCACCTTCGGCGCGCATCGCCATGCGACCCGACCTGATCGGACACTACCTGTACGGTCGCCTGCATGGCGGCGTGATCTCGGCGGTGCTGGACGCGATGGGTGGCGTGGCGGTGATGGTCGGCATCACCGAGAAGTACTGCGACGAGACCGCCGACGTCGTCATGCACCGATTCAGCCGCCTGGGCACGATCGACCTGCGGGTGGACTATCTGCGCCCCGGCATCGGCGAGCACTTCATCGCCTCGGCCGAGGTCACCCGCCTGGGCGGCCGTGTCGCCAGCACCCAGATGCGCCTGGTCAACCAGGACGGTACCCTGATCGCCACCGGCGCCGCGGCCTACATCGTCAGCTGATCCGGGAAAGCCCGAACGCCGAAGCGTCGCCCGTGCGACATCGGCAGCATGGACCGCGCGCGACCATGCGGCCCTCGCTGACGAGGACCTGGACATGAGCACCACCCATCACCGCCGCATCTGCCCCTTGTGCGAGGCCTGCTGCGGCCTCGAGATCGAGGTCGCCGACGGCCGGGTGCAGCGCATTCGCGGCGCCGACGACGACGTCTTCAGTCGCGGCTTCATCTGCCCCAAGGCGGTGGCGCTGAAGGACCTGCACGAGGACCCCGACCGCCTGCGCACGCCGCTGATCCGCCGTGGCGCCTCGCTGGAGCCCGCCACCTGGGACGAGGCTTTTGCCGAGATCGAGCGCCGGCTGACGCCGATCATCGCCACCCACGGCCGTGATGCGCTGGCGCTGAGCGTGGGCAACCCGGCGGCGCACAAGATGGGCCTGCTGTTGTACTTCGCCCGGCTGGCGCGGGCGCTGGGCTCGCGCAACGTGTTCTCGGCGTCCACGCTCGACCAGATGCCGCGCCAGCTGCAGTGCGGCTGGATGTATGGCCACTGGCTCAGCGTGCCGGTGCCCGACATCGCCCGCGCCCAGTTGCTGGTGATCCTGGGCGGCAACCCGATGGCCAGCAACGGCAGCATGTGGACCGTGCCCGACTTCCGCGGCAAGGCGCGCGCACTGAGGGAGCGTGGCGGCCGGCTGGTGGTGGTCGATCCGCGACGCACCGAGACCGCGGCGATCGCCGACAGCCACCTGGCCATCCGTCCGGGCGCCGATGTCTTCCTGCTGGCGGCGCTGCTGCAGGTGGTCTTCGCCGAGGGCCTGCAGCGGCCCGGCCGAGCCGGCGCGCTCAGCAAAGGCCTGGATGCCCTGCAAGCTGCGGTGGCCGGCTTCACCCCGGAGGCGGTGGCTGCGCGCTGCGGCCTGGGCGCCGAGGCCATCCGTCAGCTGGCGCGCGACGTCGCGCGCACCCCGGCCGCCTGCGTCTACGGACGCATGGGCGTGCACACCCAGCGCTGGGGCACCACCTGCGCCTGGTTGATCGACGCGCTGAACCTGGTCACCGGCCACCTGGACGAACCCGGCGGCGCGATGTGGCCGCGCGCCGCCGCCTTCGCCGCCAACACAGAGGGCCGACCCGGCATGGGCCGCGGCATCGTCACCGGCCGCCATGCCAGCCGGGTCAGCGGTGCACCCGAGGTCTTCGGTGAGCTGCCAATGACCTGCCTGGCCGAAGAGATCGCCACCCCCGGCCCCGGCCAGGTGCGCGCCCTGATCACCGTGGGCAGCAACCCGGTGCTGTCGGCGCCGGGCGGCCCGCGCCTGTCCGAAGCGCTGGACGGCCTGGACTTCATGGTGAGCCTGGACATCTACCTCAACGAAACCAGCCGCCACGCCGACGTCATCCTGCCCGGCCGCTCGCCGCTGGAGGACGGCCACTACGACGTCGCGTTCCCTCAGCTGTCCGACCGCAACCATGCCCGCTACAGCCCGCCGGTGCTGGCGGTCGACGACACCGCTCACCCGCCCGAGTGGCGCCAGTTGCTGCGCCTGGCGGCCATCGTCGGTGGCCAGGGCGCCGCGGCCGACCTGGACGCGCTGGACGACGCGCTGCTGGCCGACGACCTGCGCCGCCGCGTGCCGCAGCA
>JAFLDI010000311.1 GCA_017302485.1 Burkholderiales bacterium
CGCGGTCTTCCCCGCCGACGTCGGCGGCTTCGTCCGACACCACCGTGTGATGGCGGACCTGGATGTTCTGGGCGAACGGGCCGCCCGCGGATGCGACGTGCACAGTGGTCATGCGGAGTGAACCTCGGGCGCCGGTCAGGCGCGGTTGATCATGAACGACGCCATGTGCTCGAAGAACGGCCGCAGCACGGCCGCGGCGTCGTCGGGAATCTCGGCCTCGACCAGGGCGCGTTCCATGAACGCCACCCACCGGTTGCGGCCCGCCATGTCGATGGCGAACGGCATGTGACGCATGCGCAGGCGCGGGTGCCCGCGCTGCTCCATGTAACGGGGCGGACCGCCGAAGCGGCCCACGAGGAAATCGCGCAGGCGCGTTTCGGCGCCCTCCATGTCCTCGGCCGGATACATCGGGCCGAGGATGTCGTCGCCGGGCACCTGTGCGTAGAAGGCGCGCACGAGGCGCGCGAACCCTTCCTCGCCGATGCGGGCGTAGACCTGACCTTCGTCGAGCGGCGTGCTCATCCTGCGATGATACCGCCCCGGCGGCCGGGCACTAGAATGGGCGCATGAACGACGACGCCCCGAAGAGTGCGCTCGAGATCGCCATGGCCCGCCTGAAGCAGAAAGACGCCGAGGCCGGCAGCGTCGAGGCGCCGCTCAGCGACGCGCAGAAGGCGGAGATCGCCGACGTGCGCCAGCTCTACGCGGCCCGCCGCGCGCAGGCTGAGATCATGCACAAGGCCAGCCTGGCGAGCGCCTTCGACGTCGACGGCCTGGCGCGCCTGCAGCGTGCCCGACAGGTCGATGATCGCGTAGTCCACGCGCAGGCCTCGGGCGTCCAGCGCGTCCAGCAGCTGTTCAGCCAGCGCGCCCGAGCCGGCGCCGAACTCATAAACCTGGCGCGTGTCGCTGGCCACCAACGCCTCAGCGACCTGGGCCGCCAGGGCGCGGCCGAACAGCGGCGAGAGCTCGGGCGCGGTGACAAAGTCGCTGCCACTGGCCGGCATCAGGCCGAACTTGCGCCGCTCGTTGGCGTAGTAGCCCAGCCCGGGCGCGTAGAGCGCCAGCGCCATGAAGCGGTCAAAGGGCAGCCAGCCGCCGGCCTCGGCGATGGCCGCACGGATGCGCGCCATGAGGTCGCTGGCTACACTGTCGGGTTGGCTCGTCATGGGCCGCGATTCTAGGTTTCATGTCCGCCACGTCTGCTCCGCCTACCCGCCCGGTGACCCTGGTCACCGGAGCCGCCGCCCGCATCGGCCGCGCGATCGCGCTGGAGCTGGCCGCAGCCGGCCACGACCTGGTGCTGCACTGCCGCCGCTCACACGACGAGGCCGACACCACTGCGGCCAGTTGCCAGGCCCTGGGTGCTGCCACCGCCGTGCTGGTGGCCGATCTGGCCGATGCCGCGCAGGTCGACGCCCTGCTGCCTGCGGCGGTGGCCGCACTCGGTCGGGTGGATGCGCTGGTCAACAACGCCAGCCTGTTCCAGTACGACGATGCCCGCGGGGCCGGCCCGGCGCTGCTCGATGCCCACTGGCGCGTCAACGTCGGCGCGCCGGTGCGTCTGGCTCAGGCACTGGCCGCGCATGTGACCCTGCGCGGCGGCAGCGGCTGCGTGGTCAATCTGCTCGACCAGAAGCTGTGGAATCCCAACCCCGACTACTTCAGCTACACCCTCAGCAAGGCAGCACTGAAGGAGGCCACGGTGCTGCAGGCCCAGGCGCTGGCCCCGGCCGTGCGGGTGGTGGGCGTGGCGCCGGGCGTCACCCTGCCCTCCGGCCCGATGACCGATACCGAACATGAGCGCGCCCAGCGCATGACGCCGCTGGGCCGCTCGTCCACCCCGGTCGACATCGCCCGTGCTGTGCGTTTTGCGATCGAGTCCCCCGCCATCACCGGCAGCACGCTGCTGGTCGATGGCGGCCAGCACCTGGCCGGCCAGTCGCGCGATGTGCTGTTCCTGGCCCAGAGTTCCATTCGATGACCGACCTGCTGCACCCCGCCCTGCGCGACTGCCGGCGCCTGTTCCTGCGTGACTACGCGGTGATGATCGACATCGGCGTGCACGACTTCGAGAAGCAGGGCGCCCAGCGCGTGCTGATCAACGTCGAGCTGTTCGTGCCGCTGGCGCTGTCCACGCCGAAGGCCGATGATCTCGACGAGGTGGTCGACTACGACTTCATCCGCCGTGGCATCCTCGAACGCGTGGCGCGCGGCCACATCCATTTGCAGGAGACCCTGTGCGACGACGTGCTGGCGATGATGCTGGCCCACCCCAAGGTGCGCGCCGCGCGCGTCTCGACCGCCAAGCCCGATGTCTACCCGGACTGCGACGCCGTTGGCGTCGAGGTCTTCGGCCTGAAGGAATGACCCGATGAACACCGACGCGCCCGCGCTCGATGCCGCCGCCGACGAGGCGAAGAAAGCGAAGAAGCACGCCTTCGAGATGAACAAGCTGAGCAAGCGCCTGCACCGCCAGGTGGGCCAGGCCATCACCGACTTCGGCATGATCGCCGACGGCGACAAGGTCATGGTCTGCGTCTCCGGCGGCAAGGACAGCTACTCGCTGCTGGACATCCTGCTGAACCTGCAAAAGCGCGCCCCGATCCGCTTCGAGATCGTCGCCGTCAACCTCGACCAGAAGCAGCCCGGCTTCCCGGCCGAGGTGCTGCCCAACTACCTGCAGGGCCTGGGTGTGGACTTCCACATCGAGACCCAGGACACCTACTCGATCGTCAAGAAGCACATCCCCGAAGGTCAGACGATGTGCAGCCTGTGCTCGCGGCTGCGCCGGGGCATCCTGTATCGGGTGGCGCGCGAGCTGGGGGCCACCAAGATCGCGTTGGGCCACCACCGCGATGACATTGTGGTGACGATGCTGATGAACATGTTCTTCGGCAGCCGCCTCAAGGGCATGCCGCCCAAGCTGGTCAGCGACAACGGCGAGTTCGTCGTTATCCGCCCGCTGGCCTATGTCGACGAGACCGACCTGGAGCGCTGGGCCGCGCACCGCCAGTTCCCGATCATCCCCTGCAGCCTGTGCGGCAGCCAGGAGAACCTGCAGCGGGTGCAGACCAAGAAGATGATCCGCGACTGGGAAAAGCAGTACCCCGGGCGCATCGACAACATGCTGACCGCGATGGGCAACATCACCCTCTCGCACATGATGGACCGCCAGCTCCACCCCTTCCAGACGATCCAGGCCACCGGCCGCCCTGACCCGCAGGGCGACAAGGCCTTCGACGAGGACGAGGACTGTGTAAAGCCGGTCAACGGCCCCGCCGAGCAGGTCGTTCGACTGGGTTGGGAGTGATTCACCGCTGAGGAGACCCGCCATGCAAGCCACCATCCGCCGCCATCTGCTGATCGCCCTGCTGGGCACCACCGCCCTGGCGGGCTGCGCAGGCCTGAACACCGTCAGCGGCGAGGTCAGCAGCTTCGGCGGCTGGCCGGCAGGCCGCGCGCCAGGCAGCTACGGCTTCGAGCGCCTGCCGTCCCAGCAGCAGGACCCCGAGGAACAGGCCCGACTGGAACGCATGGCCGCCGCCGCCCTGCAAGCCAAGGGCTTCCAGCCGGCCGCCGATGGCGTCAAGCCCGAAGTGGTAGTGCAAGTAGGCGCTCGCCCTACGGCCGCCCCAGCAGCGTCTTCGATGCCGAGCGCATCAGCGGCGGCTCTAGTTCCGGCTCGTCGGTGGCCGTGGCGCGTGGTCAGGTGGCTTTTGCACTGGGCACCGACACGGCGGGCTCGGGCCGCGTGCCGGCGCTGTTCAACGGCCTGGTCGGGCTGAAGCCCACGCCGGGCCGCGTCAGCACCGCCGGTGTGGTGCCGGCCTGCCGCAGCATCGATTGCGTGTCGGTGTTTGCCCATGGCGTCGACGATGCCGCGCAGGTGCTTGCCGTGCTGGAAGGCGCCGATCCACTCGACGCCTACAGCGACTTCCGCCCGGGCCCGGCGCGCCTGCCCTGGCCGCTGCGCATCGGCGTGCCGGCGCGGCCCGAGTTCTTTGGCGACGCCGGTTACGCACCGTGCTTCGACGCCGCGCAGGCCCAGGCCCGCGAGCAAGGCCATCAGGTAGTGGCGATGGACTTCGCGCCGCTGTTCGAAGTGGCGGCCCTGCTCTATGAAGGCCCGTGGGTCGCCGAGCGCCACACCGTCATGCAGCAGCTGCTGGCCGAGCGGCCCGAGACGCTGGACGACACCGTGCGCCGCGTCATCGGCCGCGCCGTCGGCCTGAGCGCCACGCAGACCTTCGAGGCGATGTACCGGCTGCGCGCGCTGCAGTCGCGGCTGCGCACGCTGTGGCAGCAGGTGGACGTGCTGATGGTGCCCAGCGCGCCGGGGCATCCGCGCTTCGCCGAGGTCGATGCCGATCCGGTGGGCGTCAACGCCAAGCTCGGCACCTATACCAATTTCGTCAACCTGCTGGGTTGGAGCGCGCTGGCCGTGCCGGCCGGCCGCACGGCGGTGGGCCTGCCTTTCGGCCTGACCTTCATCGCACCCGGCGGCGCCGATGTCGCGCTGCTCGATCTGG
>JAFLDI010000312.1 GCA_017302485.1 Burkholderiales bacterium
TGGTGGCGCACGGCCGGCCCGGCCGGCGGCCGGTCGTCGAGCCAGGCGCGTTCGCCCCGCCCACCGATGCGCAGCCAGCGCCCATCGCCCAGTTGCAGCTCGGCCTGCGCCAGCATCGGCCGGCCCAGCACGTACTCGCCGCTGAAGGGCTGCAGCGGGTACAGACCCAGCACCGCAAAGACCAGCCAGGCACTCATCTGACCCACGTCGTCGTTGCCCACCAGGCCGGCCGGACCCGTGCGGTAGAAGCGCCGCACGATCTGCTCGCGCAGGCGCTGGCCCTTGTGCGGCGCATCGGTGTAGGCATAGAGCCAGCTGATGTGGTGGCTGGGCTCGTTGCCATGGGCGTACTGGCCGATCAGCGCCTCCTGGCCCAGGTGCTTGTCCGGGCGGGGCACCGGCAGGCTGAAGAAGCGGTCCAGCCAGGCCTCCAAACCCGCCGCACCACCCAGGCGCTGGCGAAAGCCCGCCACATCGTGCAGCGCGGGCGTGGCGGTGTACTGCCAGGCGTTGGCTTCGGTGTAGTCCCCGGGATTCCTCAGCGGCGAGGTGGCGGCCACCGGGTCGAAGGGTGTGCGCCAGCGGCCCTGGCTGTCCTTGCCGCGCAGCGTGCGCGTCTGCTCGTCGAACAACTGCAGCCAACTGCGCGAGCGCGCGCGGAAACGCTCGGCCAGCGCCGGCTCGCCCAGCCGCTGGGCGACGGCTGCCACCGCCGCATCGCCGTAGCCCAATTCGGCCGTCATGCTGACCGACTCGCCGGCCTGCAGATCGAAGGGCAGGTAGCCGTGCTGGTCCAGCAGTAGCCAGCCGCGCTGGGCCCAGACCGGGGCGTCGGGCCGCTCGCGGGTGCTGGTCTCGAGCATCGCCGCCAGCGCGGCGCGCTCGTCGATCGCGCCGCCCTCGGCCAGGCCCTTGACGAGCGCGTCGGCGATCACCGGCAGCGCCGGGTTGCCGATCATGGTGTAGGTTTCGCGGCCCCAACTGGTCCACAGCGGCAGCCAGCCCATCTGGCGGTGATGCGCCAGCAGGGTGTTGACGAAGCCCGGCACCCGCTCGGGCACGATCAGCGTGAACAGCGGGTGCGAGGCGCGAAAGGTGTCCCACAGGCTCAGTGTCGAGTAGTAGACGCCGCCCGGCGCGCTCATCACCTCGCCGCGCGGGCCGCGCACGCGGCCGTCGGCATCGGCGATGTCGCTGGGGTGCTGCAGCGTGCGGTACAGGGCCGAGTAAAAGAGGCGCCGCGTGCGCGCATCCGCCTGGATGCGGATGCGCTGCAGCAGCGCGGTCCACGCGGTCTCTGCGGCATCGCGCACGGTTTCGAAGGACTGTCCCGCCACGGTGTCGAGGTTGCACTGCGCACCCGCCTCGTCCACGGTGGACAAGGCGATGCGCGCCTCCAGCGTGCTCCCGCGCCCGAGGTCGAACTCCAGCAGTTCACGCGGTGCCCGCTCACCAGGCCGCGGTGGCAGTGTCTGGCGCTTGCGCACCGGCTGGCTGAACTGCACCACGAAGGACAGCTGCCGCTCCACCCAGTTGCGCCGCCAGACCGTGCCCTGCAGGCCGTCGGCGCGCGCGCTCACCTCAGCACGCAGCGCCGCTGGCCCGTCGAGGTAGTGCAGGCCATGCTGCAGGTCGACCAGCACCTGTACGCGGCCCGGCCGATCGAAGCGGTAGCGCTGCAAGGCCACCTTGGGTGCGGCGCTGAGCTCGACGCGCACGCCGTGCGCGGCCAGGCGCACGGCGTAGTGGCCTGGACGGGCACGCTCCTCGGACTTGCGGGCGCTGAAGTCGCGCGTCCGCGTGCCCCAGTGCGTGCCGGCACGCGGCTGCAGCAGCACGTCGCCCAGCTCGGGAATGCCGGCGCCGCTGTGGTGGGTGTTCGAGAAGCCCAGGATGCGCGGGTGGCGGAACTGGTAGCCGGCGCTGTAGCTCCAGCCACGGTCGGCGTTGTCGGGCGCGGGGAACACCATGCCAAAGGGCACGGTGGCGCCGGGCGTCACATGGCCGGTGCCGTCGGTACCGATGAAGGGGTCGACCTCGCGGTGGATGGCCGACGCTGCCGACAGCGCCCAGGCGGCCAGCGTCAGCCCGCACAGCCAGCGGCGCATCACGTCCCCAGCAGAAAGCCCAGCACCTCGGGCAGGCGGTCGCGCCAGGCACGCTCGTTGTGGCCGGTGCCGGGATAGACCCGGCTGGCAAAGTGCGGTGCCCGAAAGCCCTTGGCGGCCATCAAGGCGTCCACCCGGGCCTGCGCCCGGTCATAGAGAGCGTCAAGCTCCTGATCGCCGCGGTCCATCCACAGGCGCACGCTGTCTGGTGGCGGCAGCCGGTCGTGCAGGTAGCGCAGTGCGGCAGCCGGGACCACCTCGTTGCGCTCGAAGCCCCCGATCCAGTGCGTGCTCAGGCAGGCCGCGCCGCCAAACACCTGCGGGTGCTCGCACAGCCCGTACAAGCTGATCAGGCCGCCCATGCTGGAGCCGCCCAGGAAGCAGTGCTCGCGCCCGGGCTGCGTGGCGTAGCGGGCGTCGACCGCCGGCTTGAGTTCCTCCACCAGGAAGCGCAGGTAGGCGTCGCTGCGCGGCGGCCCCTGCAGCGCACGCTCGGCCAGGGCCTGGCGCCAGGTATCGTCTAGCAGCGGCAGCCAGGCCTGCGGGAAGTACTCGGCAAAGCGCAGCTTGTCCAGGTTCCAGGGGGCGACGACGATGAAGTCGCGCAGCGCGCCCCGGGCCAGCAGGGGGGCGGCCATGCGGTCCAGTTCCCAGGCCTGCTTGTTCCAGGTGGTGGCGGGATCGAACAGCATCTGCCCGTCGTGCAGGTACAGCACGGCGTGAGGGCGTCGGCCGTCATAGCCTGGCGGCAGCCAGATGTCGACCGGCCGCGGGTCGACATGGCGCGAGGCCAGCATGGGCAGGCGCTCCAGGCGGCCGAACTGCACTGAGGCCATGGCGGGGCTCCGGGTCGAGGGCGCCTGCGCGCAGGCGCCGAGCAGCAGGGGCCAGGCCAGGGCATGGCGACGGGAGAGGTTCATGGTCCGGATCGGCGGCATGCGTGGGAGGTGGTGCATGGTCGCCTCAGCCGCGGCACCAGACCAGCGGGTTCTTGCGGGTGTCGATCACCTCGCCCACCTGCGCGCCGGGACACCACTGGTCGCGGTCATTGGCCTGCACCGCATTGAGGACCGGCAGCAGGCAGGTGGTGGCGTCCATGTAGATGATGGTCATCACCGAGCGCGGGCGGTCGCTGAGGTTGGGGCCGGCCTTGTGGAAGGTCCAGCCCAGGTGGAAGCTGACCTCGCCCAGGTCGAAGGCGCTGCAGTCGAAGGCCAGGCCGTGGCGCGCCATGTTGTCGGTGATGCGGGCCTCGCTCTCGTCGGAGATGCCCAGATCGCGACCGAAGGCCACCGCCTGGCTGCCCGCATAGAAGCCCAGCGGCCCCATCTCCGGCGGTACGGGCTGCAGCGGGATCCAGGCGGTGATCGTGCGGTCGCTGTCCAGAGGCCAGTAGTACTGGTCGGCGTGGGCCGGCGTCAGGCCACCGCCGGGCTCCTTGTAGAGCGATTGGTCGTGGTAGAGGCGCACGCCGTCCACCTCCAGCAGGTCGGCCGCCAGGCGGCCCAGGCGCTGACCCATCACGAAGCGGCCGACCAGCGGGCTCTTCTCCCACAGGTTCATCACCTGCAGGAACGCGCGGTCGTAGGTGCTGCGCTCGACCAGCGGGCGCTGCTCGGTGTTGAGCGACAGCGTCAGGCGCGTGATCTCGCGGCCGTAGCGGGCCAGCGTGGCAGGGCTCAGCACGTTCCTGAGCTTGATGAAGCCGTCACGGCGAAAGCGCGCGATGGCGTCGGCACCCAGGTCGTAGGGCTGGTCGAGATCGGTCATGTCCCGTGTCCTGTCAGGCGGTAGAAGGCCGCGGCACCGGCCGGCCAGGCCAGACCGGTGCACCGCGGCGCGGGATGGGCCCAAAGGCCGTGGGCGGCATCGAGCAGCTCAGGCAGCCAGGCCGGCAGCGACGCCGGCTGGGCGCCCAGATTGAAGACGGCCAGCACGGCGCCCGGACCCTCACCGCGCTGCAGCACCAGCACCTCGCCCTCGGCCCAGCGCACCCGGCTGGCACCCAGGCGCAGGGCGGGCTCGCGGCGCCGCAGCGCGATCAGCGCACGGGTCTGCTGCAGCATCTATTGCGGGTCGGCCTGCTGCCGATCCACGGCCAGCGCCGCATGGGCGGGGTCGACAGGCAGCCAGGGCCGGACCGTGCTGAAGCCGGCCTGCGCCGCGTCATGCACCCAGGGCATCGGCGTGCGGCAGCCATCGCGACCGGGCAGCAGCGGCCAGTTCGCCAGGCCGTAGGGGTCCTGCATCTGCTCAGGGGGCACCTGGCTCTGCGGCAGGCCCAGTTCCTCGCCCTGGTAGATGAACACCGTGCCGCGCAGCGCCAGCAGCAGCGCCATCCAGGTCAG
>JAFLDI010000313.1 GCA_017302485.1 Burkholderiales bacterium
GCGGTGGCCTCTACGCGGTCAAGCACACGCCGCTCGACGCGCTGCCCGACCTCTCGGACGTGCAGGTCATCGTCTACACCGACTACCCCGGCCAGGCGCGCACGCGCCGCCGGCAGGCTCCACAGCGCGCTCACGTCCAGGCGCAGGCCGCCGCTGAAGCGGTCGGGCTTGACGCGGCCCTGCACGACCAGCAGCTCATCGTCCCTCAGCAGCTCCTTGTTCGCATCCAGCAGTTCCTCGCCGGCCACCGCCTCGATCGGCTCGCTCTTGTCGTCGAGCGTGAAGATGCCCACCCGGCCGCGCTGGCCGTTGATGATGCGCAGGTCGCTGACGATGCCGGCCAGCAGCTGCGGGTCGCGCGAATCGATCAGGTCGGCCACGCGGCGCTTGACGAAGCGGCGCACCTCGGCCTCGTCCTGGTCGAACAGGTGGCCCGAGAGGTAGAAGCCCAGCGCAGTCTTCTCCAGCGACAGCTTCTCGCGCACCGTCCAGGGCTCGGCCACCACCAGCGGCGGCTCCTGGGTGTGGCTGCCATGGCCGTCGCCATCGTCAAAGTCGAACAGGCCGCCCTGGTTGGCGTTGGCCTGCTGGGTCTCGGCCCAGTCGAAGGCCAGGGACACGCTGGCCAGCGCCGCCGCCCGGTCCGGGTGCTGCTCGTCAAACGCGCCCGCCTTGATCAGCGCCTCGACCACGCGCTTGTTGACGCGGCCCTTGTCGACGCGCTGGCAGAAGTTGAACAGGCTGCTGAAGGGCCCGCCCTCCTCGCGCACCGCCACGATGGCCTCGATCGCACCCTGCCCCGTGCCCTTGATCGCGCCCAGGCCGTAGCGGATGGCCTTTCGGCCCTCGGGGCCTGGCAGCGGCTCGAAGCGGTAGACACCGCGGTTGACGCTGGGCGGCTCGAAGCGGATGCCGAAGTTCTTGACCGCGTCGTTCAGCAACACCTTGAGCTTGTCGGTGTCGCTGATTTCGATCGTCATGTTGGCCGCGAAGAACTCGGCCGTGTAGTGCACCTTCAGCCAGCCGGTGTGGTAGGCCAGCAGCGAGTAGGCGGCAGCGTGCGACTTGTTGAAACCATAGCCGGCGAACTTCTCCATCAGGTCGAAGATCTCGTCGGCCTTCTCGGGCTCGATGCCGTTCTTCGCCGCACCGGTGCGGAAGATCAGCCGGTGCTCGGCCATCTCCTCCGCCTTCTTCTTGCCCATGGCGCGGCGCAGCAGGTCGGCGCCGCCCAGGCTGTAGCCGCCCAGCACCTGGGCGGTCTGCATCACCTGCTCCTGGTAGACCATGATCCCGTAGGTCTCCGAGAGCACCGGCTCGACCAGCGGGTGCGGGTACTCGACCGGCTCCTTGCCGTGCTTGCGCGCCACGAAGCTGGGGATCAGGTCCATCGGGCCCGGGCGGTACAGCGCGTTCAGCGCGATCAGGTCCTCCAGCCGGCTGGGCTTGGCGTCGCGCAGCATGCCCTGCATGCCGCGCGATTCGAACTGGAACACCGCCTCAGTCAGGCCGTCGGAGAAGAGCTTGTAGACCGCCCGGTCATCGAGCGGCAGGTTCTCGTAGGCAAAGTCCTTCTGGTCCGGGTAGCGGCTGGTGATGAAGTCCTTGGCCAGCTCCAGGATGGTCAGCGTGGCCAAACCCAGGAAGTCGAACTTCACCAGGCCGATGGCTTCGACATCGTCCTTGTCGTACTGGCTGACCGCGCTGTCGCTGCCGGGCTGCTGGTAGAGCGGGCAGAAGTCAGTGATCTTGCCGGGTGCGATCAGCACGCCACCGGCGTGCATGCCGATGTTGCGCACCATGCCCTCGACATTGGCGGCCAGCCGCAGCAGCTCGGCCACCTCCTCGTCGTTCTTCTCGCGCTCTTCCAGCTCGGGCGCTTCCAGGCGCGCGTAGATCACGCCCTTGTCGGGCTCGGCCGGCACCTTGGCCAGCGTCACCGTCTTGCCCGGTGGCGCCGGGATCAGCTTGGCGATGCTGTCCACATGGCCGAAGCCCATGCCCAGCACGCGGCCGATGTCGCGCAGCGCCGCCTTGGCCGCCATGGTGCCGAAGGTGGCGATCTGGCTGACCGCCGGCCGGCCGTACTTCTCCTTGACGTACTCGATCACCCGGTCGCGGTTGCCCTGGCAGAAGTCGACGTCGAAGTCGGGCATCGAGACCCGCTCGGGGTTCAGGAAACGCTCGAACAGCAGCTTGTACTGCAGCGGGTCGAGGTCGGTGATGAACAGCACGTAGGCCACCAGCGAGCCCGCGCCCGAGCCGCGGCCCGGCCCCACCGGGCAGCCGTTGGCCTTGGCCCACTTGATGAAGTCCGAGACGATCAGGAAGTAGCCCGGAAAGCCCATCTTCAGGATGGTGCCCAGCTCGAACTCCAGCCGCTCCACATAGCGCGGCCGCTCGGCCTCGCGCTGGGCTGCGTCGGGGAACAACTGCTGCAGGCGGCGCTCCAGGCCGTTGTAGCTCTCCTCGCGGAAGAACTGCTCGATCGGCATGCGGGTGCCGTCGGGCAGCTCGGGCGTGGGAAAGTCGGGCAGCTGCGGCCTGCCCAGCACCAGGCTCAGGCTGCAGCGCTGGGCGATCTTCAGCGTGTTGGCGATGGCACTGGGCACATCGGCGAACAGCGCTTCCATCTCGGCCTGCGACTTCAGGTACTGGTCGCGGGTGAAGCGCTTGACGCGCTTGGGGTTGGCCAGGGTCTCGCCCTCGGCCACGCAGACGCGGGCCTCGTGGGCCTCGAAGTCATCGGGGGTCAGGAACTGCACCGGGTGGGTGGCCACCACCGGCAGGCCCAGCTCGGCGGCCAGCGGCACTGTGGCGCGCACCAGCGGCTCGTGGGTGGGGATGCCGGCGCGTTGCAGCTCGAGGTAGAAGCGGCGCGGAAACAGCGCGGCCAGCTCGCGCGCGACCGTGGCGGCACGCGCCGTGTCGCCCTGCAGCAGCGCCTGGCCCACCGCGCCGTGCTCGAAGCCCGACAGACAGATCAGCCCCTCCTGCAGCTCGCGCAGGTCGCTCCAGGCCACCCAGGCCTGGGCGCGCTGCACATGCTGGGTCCAGGCGCGGGCCAGCAGCTCGGACAGGTTGAGGTAGCCCTGCTTGTTCTGCACCAGCAGCAGCAGGCGGGTGGCCTGGGTGCGGTCGCCCGCATCGGGCAGCGGCTCGACCCAGACATCGGCACCCAGCAGCGGCTTGACGCCCTTGCCCCGGCAGGCCTTGTAGAACTTGACCCCGCCGAAGAGGTTGGCCAGGTCGGTGATCGCCATCGCCACCTGCCCATCGCCCTTGGCCGCTGCCGCCGCATCATCGATCCGCAAGGTGCCATCGACGACGGAGAACTCGGTGTGGGTGCGCAGGTGGACGAAGGGCATCGCGGCATTCTACGGAGCGGGGCCGGCGCCCCCCGGTCCGTAGAATGGACCGCATGCTGTCCGCCCTGCTGCGCATCTTTGGCATCCTGCTGATGCTCACCGCGCTGGCCGTGCCGCTGGTGCGAGCCCCCGACCGGGCGCCTGAGAGCCTGGTCGCCCGCTGGGCGCCGCGGCCCTCGGTGCTGGTCGAGGTGGGTGGCATGGCCGTGCACCTGCGCGACGAAGGTCCGCGCAACGACCCAGCGCCGCTGCTGATGCTGCACGGCCTGGGCTCCAGCCTGCACACCTGGGAGCCCTGGGCGGCGGCGCTGCGCGGCCAGCGCCGTGTCATCCGCTTCGACCTGCCGGGTGCCGGCCTGACCGGCCCCTGGGCCGGCAGCTACCCGGCCAACGACTACCGCAGCGAGGCCCTGGCCCGCTTCACGCTGGACCTGATGGACGCGCTGAAGCTGCGCCGCGTGGTGCTGGTGGGACACTCGCTGGGCGGCGAGGTGGCCTGGCAACTGGCCAGCCGCCAGCCCGATCGCGTCGAGCGCCTGGTGCTGCTGGACGCCACCGGGCTGGCGATCGCGCCGCTGGAAGTGCCGCCCGGGCTGCGTCTGGCCCGTGTGCCGGTGTTCGGCTGGCTGGGCCAGCACCTGCTGCCGCGTGGTGCGGTGAGCGCCACGCTGGAATCGGTCTATGCCGACCCGCGGCGGATCACGCCTGAGCTGGTGGACCGCCACTTCGAGCTGCTGCTGCGCGAGGGCAATCGCAAGGCCCTGCGCCAGGCGCTGATGCAGCAGCAGCCCGGCCGCGATGTCGAGCGACTCGATGGCCTGCGCCTGCCCACGCTGCTGCTGTGGGGCGAGAAGGACCGCGTGGTGCCGCCCGCGGCCGGCGCCGAGTTCGCCCGGCGCATCCCCGGCGCCCAATTCCAGGTGCTCAGCGGCCTGGGCCACGCCCCCCAGGAAGAGGCCCCCGAGCGCAGCCTGGGCGCCCTGCAAGCCTTCCTGCCACCCCGTTGAGCAGCGCGCGGGCCGGATCAGGCCCGCCTTGCCCCACCTATTCCGGCCCATGCCCTGGGGCCGGCCTGACTAGCATCGGCTGGAGACCCCCACTGCGTCCCAGCCATGCCCGCGACCACCCTTGCCGACCCCGT
>JAFLDI010000314.1 GCA_017302485.1 Burkholderiales bacterium
GGGGCACGGCAAGGGGGGGACTTTTTGCTTAGCCCGGCTGGGCCTTGAGGGCTCCCAGACCCTACCACTTTATTCCCTGAAAGTGGGGAAACCCAGTTTGCGAGGGTGGCGGCAGGGCTGGCGCCGTGCCAGAGGGCTGGTGTGCCTGTATGGCATCGTGCGCTCAGGCACAGAAGAGGGGGATCGGGGCCTCTTGCCATGCACCTCGCAGCAACCTATTGCAACGACAGCCGACTGGCATGCATGGATGCGACTCACGCTGGGAAGCCGCAGCGCACACCCAGGAAAGCCTGACCTGCTTGCGTAAGCCTGCCCACCCTTGACGCCGTGCGTGGTACGGGCTGGCCTGTTGCAGCCTCCTCCGAGGCGGGTGTGGGCGCTGTGCCTGCTGCGGCCGCCAAGCTCATCCGGGAGCACCCAGCCACCACGGCCGAGGTCCGCACGCTGTCCACCCGGACCCGCGAGGCCGCCGCCCAGGTGCGCGCGCTGATCGAGCGGGCCCGCCAGCAATCGGGCGACGGCGTGCAACGGGTGCTGCACGTGCGCGACACACTGACCCGCATGACGGGCTCGGTGCAGGACGTGGCGCAGCGCATGCGCGAGGTCTCGGCCGATGCACGGCAGCAGCGCCAGGCGCTCGACGGCGTGCTCGGACACCTGGACGCGCTGACCGCGCTGACCGACGCCAATGCCAGCATGGTGGCGCAGTCGGTGATGGCCTCGGACGACATGAATGCCAGCGCGCGCCATCTGACCGAGGTGGTGGCCAGTGCCCAGGGCGGTCAGACCGCCCACCAGGCGTCGGCGCGCGAGGACGCCGTCGTCGAGTTCTTCTGACGGCGCACCGGGCCGGTCGCGGCAGGTGTCAGGTGGCTCACCCAGGCCACCGGGCTTGAAGCCACTCGCCGGTTCAGCGTATTCTTCAAGCTCAAGTGAGCTTGAAGTGGATGCACCCATGACCGCACCCGGACCCGCGCCACCTGCCGAGGGCTGGCTGTCCATCGGCCAGTTGGCCCAGCGCGCCGGTGTGGCCACCAGCGCCCTGCGCTTCTATGAGGCCGAGGGCCTGATCCACGGTCAGCGCAGTGCCGGCAAGCAGCGGCGCTACCCGCGCGACACCCTGCGCCGGGTGGCCTTCATCCGCATCGCCCAAGCGGTGGGCCTCGGTCTGGCCGAGGTGCGCGCCGCATTGGCCACTCTGCCTGAACAGCGCACCCCCACGCCGGCCGATTGGCGCCACCTGTCGCTGACCTGGCAGCCCGTGCTGCAGGCACGCATCGATGCCCTCGTCGCCCTGCGCGACCAGCTCGGCAACTGCATTGGTTGCGGCTGCCTGTCGCTCAAGACCTGCCGGCTCTACAACCCGGGCGATGCGGCGGCACGCTGGGGCCATGGCCCCCGCTATCTGCTGGGCAACCGCGCCGCAGACCTGACAGACGCACGCGAACCTTGACACCCATCAAGCCATCGGTCGCGCGGTCACGACGCCTGGCTTGACAGTCCTCAAACATGCGCGTGCAATGCCGCTTTTCGCAGACGCTGCCCGCATGTCCCGCCGCACCATTCCGATCGCTGCCGCCTGTGTCCCGGGGGCCGAGCCCAGTCGATGCCAGGCGTGCGGCGGTGGCGAGATCGCACCGCCCTGCGGTGCGGAGCTGCGTGGTCTGCCCTGCGCCGCCCCCCGTCTGGAGGGCCCGAGCGAGCTGGTGCAGCGCGTGATGGGTGAGTTGACCGAGGCCCTGGACCGCGAAAGCCGCGGCTGCGTGGCCGCACGCGACTTCGTCCACCTGCTGCGCGTTCAGGACGGCGAAGCCGAGTTGCGCCTGGGCGTGCACCCGGACCATGCCGGCATCCAGTTGATGGACACCGCGTTCCAGACGCTGCGCCGGCTGCTGCCGGACACCGACATCTACGTGCAGCAACTGGCCTGAGAGGCAGAGGCCACTGGGCCACCCATGGCCAGGCGCGCACCGTAAGATCGCTGGGAGCGCCGTCCATCGACGGTGCCATGTCGCAAGGAAACCCCCGGGTGCTGTCCGCGCGCTTCGCCGACTGGATCCACGGCCGTGTCACGGCCTGGGTGGTGCTGGCCGTCTCGGTGCTGATGACGCTGCTGGCCTGGCGCGCCGCCGAGCATTTCCAGGCCGACGACGCCCGGGGCCGCTTCGAGGCGGCCGCTGATGCCACCCAATTGCGCATCGTCGAGCGCATGCGCGGCTACGAACTCGTGCTGCGCGGCGGTGCCGGTCTGTTTGCGGCGAGCAACGAGGTCAGCCAGGACGAGTGGCGCGCCTTCACCGCGCGGCTGGACCTGCCGCGCAGCTATCCGGGCCTGCAAGGCCTGGGCTACGCGGCGCTGCAGGCATCGGCGCAGCCAATGGCAGGGCCGGGCCGCAGTGCCATCGTCTACCTCGAGCCGCAGGACTGGCGCAATCGGCGCGCACTGGGCTATGACATGCTGTCCGAGCCCGTGCGCCAGGCCGCCATGGCGCGCGCGCGCGACGAAGGGGGCGCCGCACTCAGCGGCCGCGTCACCCTGGTCCAGGAGGACGGCCCGGACATCCAGCAGGGCACGCTGATGTACTGGCCGGTCTACCGCCAGGGCGCCACGCCGCCATCGGTGTCCGAGCGCCGATCGAGCCTGCAGGGCTGGGTGTATGCACCGTTTCGCATGCGCGACCTGATGGACGGCATCCTGCCCGCGCAGGACCAGTGGGTGGCCTTTGCGCTGCATGACGGCGACCGGCTCGATGGCGCCAGCCGCCTGGTTCAGGTGGGACAGTCACGGCCGGACACCCCTTACCGGTCGCGCAGGCAGTTGGCGATCGCGGGTGCGGTGTGGACGGTCGAGTTCACGGCCACGCAGGCCTTCGAGGAAGCGTCGCACAGCCTGCAGCCGGCGCTGATCGGACTGGGCGGGCTGGCCGCGGACCTGCTGCTGTTCCTGGCCCTGCAGGCCCTGGCGCGCAACGGCCAGCTGCTGGCGCAACGCAACGCCGAGTTGCAGGGCAGCCGCGAGGCGCTGTCGCGCGAGCAGGCCGCGCTGCGCGAGCGCGAGCGCCGCTACCGCGGGGTCATCGAGACCACCAGCGAGGGCTTTCTGATGGCCGACCGCCAGGGCCGCATCACCGAGGTCAACGACGCCTACCTGGCGCGCAGCGGCCACCTGCGCGAGGCGCTGATCGGCCAACCGATCGGCGGCCTGGACGCACTGATGGACGCGGCAGCGCTCAAGGAGATCACCCAGCGGGTGCAGCTGCAGTCGCATCTGCGCTTCGAGACCCGCCACCGGCACGCCGACGGCACCGACTGGCCGGTCGAGGTGTCGCTGAGCCGGCAGGCCGAAGACGGCGCAGTGTTTGCGTTCGTCCACGACCTCAGCGCGCTCAAGCGCCTGGAGGCCGAGCGCGCCGAGGCCACCGAGCAGATCCGGCGCATGGCCTTCCACGACCCGCTCACCCAACTGCCCAACCGGCGCCTGCTGCTCGACCGCCTGGACCAGGCCCTGGCTGCCGCGCGCCGCAGCCATCGCCACGGCGCTCTGCTGTTCATCGATCTGGACCACTTCAAGGCGCTCAACGACACCCACGGCCATGCCGCTGGCGACCAGGTGCTGGTGCAGTGCGCCCAGCGCCTGCAGGCCTGCACGCGCACCGAGGACACGGTGGCGCGCCTGGGTGGCGACGAGTTCGTGCTGATGATGGCCAGCGGCCTGTCCGAACTCCCCCAGGAGGCACGCGCCCAGGTGCAGGTGGTGGCTGACAAGCTGCTGGCTGCGCTGGACCTGCCCTACCCTGTGGCCGGCACCCAATACCACTGCTCGCCCAGCATCGGCGTTGCACTGTTCCGCGACCAGCGTCTGGCCGACGAGGTGCTGCGCCAGGCCGACGACGCGATGTACCGCGCCAAGCGCGAGGGCCGTCGGACGCTGCGCTTCGCCACCCCCTGAGAGCCTGTGAGGACATGACAACGCCCATCGCACAACTGCTGTCACGCCACGGCCACCGACGCGACCGCCTGGTCCAGTTGCTGCACGAGGTCCAGGCCCTGCAGGGCTGGCTGCCGCGGCCGGCCTTGGCCGAGCTCGCCAGCGGCGTGGGCCTGAGCACCGCCGTGGTCGAGGGTGTGGCCAGCTTCTACCGCTTCTTCCACCTGCAGCCGGTGGGCCGCTACCACCTGCTGTTCTCCGACAACGTCACCGACCGCCACGCCGGCAGCCGCGCGCTGGCCACCGACCTCTGCCGCCGCCTGTGGCTGGAGCCCGGCCGCACCAGTGAGGACGGCCTGGCGCGCGTCGGCTTCACCTCCTGCACCGGCCTGGGGGACCAGGGTCCTGCGCTGCTGATCAACCAGCAGCAGGTCGTCACCCGGCTCGACGGCGGCCGCATCGCCGAGATCGCCGAGCTGGTGCGTGCCGAGGTGCCGGTGGCCGACTGGCCGTCGGACTGGTTCCGGGTCGAGCCGGGTGTGCGCCGGCCCGGCATCCTGTTGAGCGAGCCCGCACCGCAG
>JAFLDI010000315.1 GCA_017302485.1 Burkholderiales bacterium
GCGCGGCCATCAACAGCCTGCGCCGTTGCATGCGCGCTGCACCTGCCGCTCAGTTCGCCAGCCTGGCCAGCATGGTGTCGACCACCCCCGGCGAGGACTGCGCCAAGCCTGGTCCGGCCGACGAGAATTTCATGTGGTGGGCCCGGCCCAGCTTGAGCGCACGGAAGTCCACCTCGAAGCTCTGGTTGAGGGCCTTGCCGTCCCAGCTGTAGGCGCGCAGCACCTGCTCGTCATCAGCGCCCTTCTTGTCCCAATTGGCCAGCAGCGACGAGGTGATGTAGACGCGCTTGCCGTCCCAGCTTTGCGAGACCATGTTGACCTGCTTGCCGGTGACTTTCTCGTAGGTCTGCTTCGGCGCCTCGGGATTGCTGAGGTCGAAGTAGCGGGTCTTGCCGTCCATGAAGGTGTTGACCCACAGGCCCTTGCCATCGGCCGTGATCGAGATGTCCACTGGCAGCGGAATCTTGGCCGGGTCACCGATCGTGGCCACGTCCTTGGCCTGCCACTGGCCTTGCGCGTCCTGCTTGACCAGCCACAGCTTGGAGGTCAGCGCCGTGGCGGTGATGGCCCAGTTGTCTCCCGCCTTGAGCGACCAGCGGATCTCCAGCGGCGCGCCCGGTACGCTGAACACCTTCTGTGGCTTCATGGCCTTGAGATCCCACATGACCATGGTGTTGCCGAAACGCTTCATCGCCTCGGCGTCGGCGATCAGCTTGCCCATGTCCATCATGTAGTTGGTCCAGCCGGTGAAGCTGGAGGTGAGCATCAGGTTGCGGGCCGGGTTGATGCCGATGTCGTAGCCATAGCCGTCGCCGCCGCCGATCGCCGGGTTGTTCACCGGCATGTCGTGCCTGGAGACGAACTGGCCCTGGTTGTTGTAGATCGCGATGCCGGTGGTGCCGCCATGGTCCTTGGCGTTGGACAGGCCCTGGATCATCATGCGGCCGGGCAGGGCGTAGAAGGTGTGCGGCCCGACATAGCCGCTCTTGGCGGTGAAGTCGCCGATCGTCTTCACCAGCTTCGGGCGAGTCGGGTCACTGCCGACGTCGAAAACGAAGATCTTGTTGTCGTCCAGGCGGCCGGCCCAGAGGTAGCGGCGGTCGTCGGAAAAGCCCATGTGGTGCGCCTCGCCACGTCCGCCCACCGAGATCTGGTGCACCACCTGGCCATAGGTCTTGCTGCCGGGGGCCACATCGATGGTGACCAGTTTGTCCGAGCCATCGCCGACGCCGGCGATGCCCAGGGTCCAGATGTGCAGATGGGTCTCCTGGCCCTGGATCAGGCGTGTGGTGTAGGGCGAGTTGCAGGTCTCGTCGGCCAGCGCCAGCGGGGCCAGGCTCAGCGGGGCGAACAGGCCGATCAGGGCTGCGGCCAGCCGGGCAGAACGGGCCCTGCGGGCCCGGTGGTGAGTGGATCTCATGCTGTCTCCTCGGGATGTGTCGTTGGGAAGACGCGGCAACCGGCGAGCGGTCGCGGCACGGCATGAAACCATACCGTTCGGTATGTTTAAGCCATCGACTGATCGATGTCAATCAGGAATCAGAGGGGGAGCGGGCACTGTCCCGGCGCGCCGTCCACCCGAGACGCCCGGTCACCGATGGCGAACGATCAAGCGCTCAGGCCAGTCCCAGCGCCAGGCGTGCCCAGGCGTCGAAGGCCCTCACGGACCGGCTGACACCGCCGCTCTGGGCGCGGGTGCGGCCCACCACCAGCGCGCCCTCGATGGTGAAAAGCAACTGCTCGGCCATGGCTTCGGGCGGCACGGCAGGGGGCCGTGGGCACAGCCTGGCGATCTCGGCAAACTGCTGCGTGGCGCTGGCCAGCCAGCGCTCCAGTCCGCGGGCGCACAGCTGGCGGATGGGCGAGTCCTGGTCCTCATGTTCGTGGGCCAGGATGATGAACAGGCAACCCGCCCGGAACTGCGGATCGTGCTCGTACAACTGCTCCATCAGCGCCAGGTAGGCGCGCAAGCGTGCCTGGGCATCGACCGCAGCGTCCAGGTGCGCCTGCGCCAACGCCTGCGCGCCGCGGTCGCTGAAGTGCTGGATCAGCTCGGCGATGAAGGCTTCCTTGTCGCGGAAATGGTGGAAGAAGGCGCCCTTGGTGACGCCTGCCTCGCTGCACAGGCGGTCCACCGATGTCTGGGCGGCGCCTTGGCGAAGTACGATCTCCAGACCAGCGTCCAGGAGGTCGCGTTTGCGGGAGGTGCGAGGCATGGCAGGGTCGGAAACGGGAGGTGCAGGCGCAGTTTCTGGGATGGCGCAGCCCTGGGAGACTGCCCGCGATTGTCGCTGCATCGCCATGGTTGGCGCTGAGCCGGGGCCTGCCGCACCCTCAGCGGGTGTGGGCGCCCATGTCGCCTGAACTGCAGCAGGTCCGGGCCGAGTTCTCGCGCCTGCAGCGGCGCTTGGCCGAATGCGGGCGCACCATGCGTGCACCGCCTCCCGAGCCCACCAGCTGCTGCGGGCGTGGCTGCAACGGCTGCGTGTGGGAAGGCTTCTATGCAGCGGCGGCGTACTGGATCGAGGAGGCGGGCGCGCTGCTGTCGGCCTGAGCAGCCGGGCCTGGTCCGACCTCAGCCAGCCGCCGCCTCCACCACCATCTGCACCCGCCGCTGGCCCTGGAACTCGTCCAGGCTGAGGCGGTAGGCCAGACGCACGCTGTCCGGCAACGGCTCGGCGTGGCCGAACCAGATGGCGTCGCGCAGCTGGCCGCCGTGGCGCACGCGCAGCTTCAGGTGCTTCTCGCCCACCAGACGCTGGTTGACCACCTGCACCTGGTCGAAGAACAGCGGCGCCTCGAAGCCCTGGCCCCAGACGGCGGCGTCCAGCCGTTGCACCGTCTCGGCGTTGAAGTACTCCAGCGGCAGCGGACCGTCGGTGGTGATGGTGCGCGTCAGCGCATCGGCGGGCAGCCATTCGGTGGCGATGGCGCGCAGTGCGGCATCGAAGCGGGCCACCGCAGCCTCGTCGGCCAGCGTGCAACCGGCAGCCATGGCGTGGCCGCCAAAGCGCAGCAGCAGTCCGCCCTCGCGCTTGCTGACCAGGTCCAGCGCGTCGCGCAGGTGAAAGCCCGGGATCGAGCGGCCGGAGCCCTTGAGCGTGCCGTCCTGGCCGCGCGCGAAGACGAAGGTGGGGCGGTGCAGCCGGTCCTTCAGGCGGCCGGCGACGATGCCCACCACGCCCTCGTGGAAGACCGGGTCAAACAGCACCATCGCGGCGGGCGGCGTGCCCTGCGGCATGCGGGCCTCGACCAGTGCCTCGGCCTGCTCGCGCATGCCGGACTCCACCTCGCGCCGTTCGCGGTTGATCGCGTCCAGTTGACGGGCCAGTTCCTCGGCGCGGCCTGGATCGTCGGTCAGCAGGCATTCGATGCCCAGCGTCATGTCCGACAGCCGGCCAGCCGCGTTGATGCGCGGACCCAGCGCGAAGCCGAAGTCGAAGGCGCTGGCACGCTCGGGCCGGCGTGCGGCGGCGGCAAACAAGGCGGCCACGCCCGGCTGCATCTGCCCGCGGCGGATGCGCTTGAGACCCTGGGCCACCAGGCGGCGGTTGTTGTCGTCCAGGCGCACCACATCGGCGACGGTGCCCAGGGCCACCAGATCGAGCAGGCTGTCCAGCCGCGGTTGGTTCGCGGCGTCGAAGGCCCCGCGCGAGCGCCGCTCGGCGCGCAGCGCCAGCAGCACATAGAACACCACGCCCACGCCGGCCAGGGCCTTGCTGGCAAAGCCGCAGCCGGGCTGGTTGGGGTTGACCACGGCTTCGGCCGGCGGCACCACCGGCTGGCCGTCGACCACAGCCGGCAGATGGTGGTCGGTGACCAGCACCTTCAGGCCGCGGGCCTGGGCGTGGGCCACCCCGGCCAGGCTGGCGATGCCGTTGTCCACGGTCAGCAGCCAGTCGGGGTGGTGCTGGTCGATCGCCAGATCGACGATGGCCGGGGTCAGGCCATAGCCATGCACGGCGCGGTCGGGCACCACGTAGCGCAACTGTTCGGGCCGGGCGCCCAGCAGCGCCAGGCCGCGCAGTGCGACGGCGCAGGCGGTGGCGCCATCACAGTCGTAGTCGGCCACCACGCATAGGCGCTGGCCCTGCTCGATGGCATCGGCCAGTAGCCGGGCGGCCTCGGCAGCGCCCTTCATCGAGGCGGGGGGCAGCAGCTGGGTCAAGGTGTCGTCGAGCGCTGAGGCATCGCGGATCCCGCGTCCGGCGAACAGGCGCGCCAGCAGCGGGTGCTGGCCCTGCTGTTCAAGCGTCCACGCGGCGCGCGGGTCCACTGCCCGGCTGACGATGCGTGGGGTGTTCATCACAGGCTCCCCAGCAGCGCGGCCAGGTCGGGCGACTCGGCAGGCCAGAGGCGTCGCCATCCCATATACTGACCTTGGCGCTGGCGAAAGATTAGCCATAAAAAGACGATAATAATCCAATATTCTTTGAGATATTGAAAAGACTCGCCGAGACTGAGATCGTAATATAAAGCAAAGACGTCGTTAT
>JAFLDI010000316.1 GCA_017302485.1 Burkholderiales bacterium
CCCGGCGTCGCGTTCGCTTGGCCGTCTGTCCCAGGCCCAGGCTGTGCTGCTTCATGGGCCCTATCGTCTCAGGGCTTCACGTCGGTGCCAAGCACGGCGTGGGGCGATTTATGCAGACCTTCCCTAACTGCCAATCGACCTCACGGCTTCGGAGCCACTTCACGGCGCCGACCCGGTTGGCGAGCCAGTCTAGGTGCTTGCACCATTCTCTGCTGATACCCAAGTGGTCGTAAACAACGGCAGCGGCGCGCGAGTCGCTCAGATCGATACAGTCATGGATGTCGAGCGAAGTGGGTACACCAACGACCGGGTAGGCTACCAGCGGTTTGCCGGAGGGCAGCCTCAAGACTACCGAGCGTTTCGGACCGACACCCTCGACGCTGCCGCCCAGATCTTTTATGGCAGTGCGCAGCGTGCCGACCATATTCGAATGCCGCAGCGCCACGCTGATGCTTCGTACGCGCTCCAGCTCCAGCGCAACATCCGCGAGAATCTCGGGCGTCAGCCGCGTCCCTTGAAAGTCTTCCTCCGTCAGCTTCATGGACGTCGCCAGGTGGGACTCGCGCTCGGGAGTGTGCCCAGGCCATACCAACTGCAGTATGGAGATGTGCTTTGAGATGGCACGCCCCCACTCGACCGTAGTCCATCGGCTCTTGAAGTAGCCCGGCGTGTCCAGCATAACCAGTACGTCGGAGTCACACAGCCGGTGCCAGAGGGCCGCCTGGAAGTCGGCTGCCGCCGAAACTGAATGCGTGTCCAGGAAGACATCGAAATGACGCGCCGATAGTGCCTCGAACAGCTGCAACGCTACGTCGGCGGACTCCTCGCGACGGTAGCTGACGAACACACGGCGCTGGGTCGGCAGCAAGCCCAGGCACTGCAGCGCCGCCGCAACAACGCGGCGCAGTTGGGTGTCGGTCGCGTCGTGGAACATTGCATTGATACTGAGCAGCTCGGTAGGCAGCTCGGCACTGACGCGCGCGGCCGCGCTGACGACGGGCACCACCGGAACGCCCAGCTTGGTCAGCCGGCCAGCTTCCGGGTACTCGGCGGCTTCGGCGCCGAAGAACACGGCCACGGTCGCAGTGGTGTCGCTGAAGCTGTCCGTAAGCCCGCAGTCGACTGTGTAGTCGCTGCCGCGCTGCAACCCGAACCATGCCAAGCACTCATCGAAGGTGGTCACAAACGCCGCAGTCTGCTCCGCGCTTGGCGTCCCAAGCAACAAGCATTGGTATAGCGCCATGCCGCCTCCTAGAATCGGATGTTGCGAACTGGCGTACCCGGGGTCGGTCCCACTTCGTGCAGGTACAGCTGGTTGAGCGAGTTGGAGTCGAGCCGGCGATAGAGCTGCAGATATTCATTGCCGTAAGTGCCGCGTCCGTCAGACGTCGGCACGATGGCAATTTGGCTCAGATGCTTCTTACCATCGGCGTAGCCCAACTCCCAGGGACACCAGCGGGAGGCCTTGGAGTTCGAGGTAGCCAGGAACAAGAACCAATCGCACTCCACGATACGCCGCTGAATGCGCAGGGCCGTCTCGCGGTCGGGCGTTTCCGGCATCGTGCTGTCTTTCCAGTCGATGTACAGATCCACCCCTTGCTCGGCCAACCAGACCTGCAGCCCCTCGGCAAGCTCCTTGTCAAGGTGGCTGTGGCAAAGAAACGCCCTGCGCTGAAGGCCGTTATAGCCGTAAGACTTGCGCAGCGGCTGCCGCTGGGCGGCGCGCTGAAGTTCTGATTGAGCGAGTGCCATGTGATCTCTTGTTTTATCCCTGAGCATTCACGGTAACCAAATGCTCATAGCCCGTCAACTCGGATTACGCGAGAGGCTGGCCCGTCCGCAGCGCACGGGCAGAACGCTCCTTGAGATGAGATATGTCCCACCTCGTCCACATCGTGGTGTGGCAATCAGAGATACATCAGGCCCAGTGGCTTCTCACCGGGGTGCCGAGTCAAGGGCGCGACCGCAAGCCGCAGCCTGGCCGCAGGCCAGGACCGGGTGAGGATCGCGGCGCAGCGGACCCTTGACGCGGCTGCTTTGAACACGCTGGCGGGCTCGCTCGGGGGCTCTGCAGGTGCCCCCGGGTGATGCCCAGCGGCGAGCGATCCCTTGGGGTTTGGTCGACCGAAATGACAAAGCCGGGCGCGAGGCCCGGCTTCACGTCACTGTGGCGGCGACTGCGCCCGCCCGGCCGCGTCAGAACCTCGGCGGCGGCGATCCCCGCAGCGCCTTGATCGACACCTCCCGCGCCTGCTGCGCCTGGATGTCGCGCTGGGCCTGCTGCAGCTGAGCCATCAAGGCCAGCTTCACACTCTCGTTCTGCACCATGGCCTGCTCCGACTGGATGCGGGCCTGGAGGTCGAGCACGTCCTTCTGCTCGGGCGCGCCGTTCACCTTGTCGATCAGGGTTTGGATGGCGGCGATGCGCTCGCTGGCCTGCTTGTAGCCCTCCTCGCCCAAGGCGCGATTGAGGGCGGTCTGGTTCTGTGCGCCCACCATCGCTCGGCCTGCGGCGCTGTTGGGGTTGAGGGTGGTGTCCTCTATGCCGGCGATGCGGTTGGCCGCCCTCAGGGCGTTGATGGAGCCCTGAAGGTTCGTGTAGCCGCCCGGGCTTTGCAGCAAGTTCATCGCCTCGCTCCACTCGTTTGGCAGGTAGCGGCGCAGCGCTGGCGTGTTCACCAGGTCGGCCATGCCCCGCACGCCGTTCAGGCTGTTGAAGGTGCTGACGGCTTGGTTGTATTGCTGCACCAGCTGCTGGTACTGCTGGGCCATTTGGGCGTACTGCGAGCCCCAGGCGATCACCTGTTGCATCGAGTTCTGCAGGTTCGCGTTGTCAATGACAGGAATACCGGCTTTGGAGGGGGGCGTGGTGAGCACGCACAGCGTCAGGAACAGGATTCGAAAGAGTCGGGCCATGAATGGAGGCTCCTTGGGGTTGCGGTTGCTCATGTCGCCCAGCGCTTTTTCGCGGGCGCGAAAATCTTGGCCAGTCAGGCGGCGCGCTTCAGCCGGTTGCCCGAGCCACCCGTGACGCGGCGATAGACCGCCAGGGGCGCAGCGCCTACGGCACGGGCCGCGTTGCGCGCGATGCGGACGTCAGTGCGGGCATGCAGCATGGCCCGGCGCACGTTGGTCGGCCGCATGGCGGACACCGCACCACCGGCCTTGCCATAGGCCCAGCCAGCCGCGTTAAGGGTGGAGACGGCCACACCGCCACCGAGGGCCGACGCCACTGCAGGCACCTGCATCAACACCAGCACACTCACGCCGCACAGCGCCAGGAGCGGGAAGATGCCTTCAAAGCCCGGGTCGGCGCCGCCTGCATCGCCGTAGCCGGTGAACACCAGGTCCAGGTAGCTGCTGATGATGACAAACAGCATCTTGATGACGCCGGCCGTGAGCATGACCATGAACACGAAGTTCAGGGCCTGCCCCAGCCAGGACTCGAAGAAGCGCTTGGTGCCCTCGAACAGCAGGCCGATCACGAACAGCGGGCCCACGGCCAGCAGCAGCGCCAGAAAGGTCTTGGACAACAGCAGCAGGAATGCGCCGTACAACGTGGCCACGACGCCCACGATCCACACCGACCAGCCAGCGGCCAGCAGCCCAACATCCGGGACCAGGCCGCCGCCGGCATTGGCCTTCTCGATGTAGCCGGCGCCAAACTCGTAGATCTTGCCGAACAGCACGTCCAGGAAGTTCACGTTGCTGGTGCCATCCGCAAAGCCACCCGCGACCACGTTGGCCAGGGCCTCGGGGCTGTTCCAAAGGAAGTCCTTGATGTAGGCGTTGTAGATGCCCATGTTGAGTGCCAGGCCAGCGATAACCGACAAGCGCACCACCCTGGTCAGGCCATCGGTGATGGGCTCGTTGATCATGCCGCGCAGCGTGGACCAGCCCCACAGCATCATGTAGACCATGAGCATGCTGTAGACCACGCCGGAAAACGAGGCCATGGCAGACGCCGCCGTTTCGCTCACGTAGGTGTCCAGCACCGTGGAGACACGCGTAAAGGTGTCGGTGTAGAAGTGGAAGTCGGCCATGGTCAGACCCTCTCAGCCGCCGGTGCCGACTTGGCAGGCAATGCGGCCGTCGACTTCATGCACAGCACTGCCAGGCCTGCGAACAGCGCCAGAGCACCGGGCAGCGCAGCGGGCGAATCAGACAAGCCCAGCGCCGCCAGGTAGAGCTGTCGCACCGAGAACAGGGCAGCAAGCGACAGCATCACGTGGTGCAAGCCCATCCCCGCCAAGGCGGTTGACAACGCATGGCCGAGTCCACCACCGGAGATTCGCCGGAGGTATCTGCGCCAAACGATGCCGGTGGCCAATAAGACCGCAACTGCGGCCAGGAGGGGCGTTCTCAAGTCCGAAGTGCAACACCCAGCACTCGTTGATTGATCAGTGGACTGTAGCCTGATGGGATTCAGCCAAGCCCTGCATCAGCTCCGCGAAGACCTGAATCGGGCTGCGCCAGTTCAGC
>JAFLDI010000317.1 GCA_017302485.1 Burkholderiales bacterium
CGGCGGCGGTTGCCGCGCCAAACCCGGCCGTCATGGTGACGGCCAGCACGATGGCGCAAAGGGCATGCGGGGCGTTGGGCTTCATGGGCGGGGATTGTCCGGCGTTCGGCCAACCCCCGCATCAGGGTGGTGGATCGACGGCGCATCGGGCCGGAATCGAGGAATTGCTACGCCCGCGCGGCAACGCACCCCCCTAACATGACGGCGTGAAGCTCCGCCCGACCCCCCACCTTTCGTCCCGGCCGCGCGGCTGGCGGCTGGCGCTGGGCGCCGGCATGGTCACCCTGGCCCTGGCCGCATCGGCCGCCACCGATCCGAAGGCGTCGCGCCTGTACGAGGACGCGCTGCAGCGCTACGAGAAGAAGGACCACGCAGGCGCCGTCGTCCAGCTGAAGAACGCGCTGCAGATCGACAAGAACCTGCTTCCCGTGCACGTGCTACTGGGCAAGGCGCTGCTGGCGCAGTCGCAACCCATCCCCGCTGAGGCAGCCTTGCTCGAAGCCCTTCGCCTGGGCGTCAGCCGGGAGGAGGTGGTCGTCCCCTTGGCCAAGGCTTTGCTGGACATGGGTCGTGCTCGTCAGGTCCTGGACGACGAACGTTTTGCCGAGAAGGGCCTCGGCAGCGAAAACCGGTTCGCCCTACTGGTGCTCAAGGCCGGCGCCGCCGACGACGTGGGTGACAGCAAGCTGGCTATGCAGTTGCTCGAAACGGCCAGAACCATCGACGCGTCGTCACCCGACACCTGGGTGGCCGAGACCAAGCTGCGCATTCGCGCCGGCCAGTGGGCCGAAGCCAAGGTTGCCGCCGACAAGGCGGTTTCTTTGGCGCCAACACAAGCTGCTGCGCTGTATGTCCGAGCCAGCCTGTCCCATTCGCAAGGCGATCTCAAGGGCGCGCTTGCCCTCTACGACAAGCTGCTGCAGCACACCCCGGCGCACGTCGACGCGCTGGTTTCCCGAGCCGGCCTGCTGCTGGATCAGAAGCGCACATCCGATGCAGCGCGAGACGTGGCCGCCGCCCTGAAGGCACAACCCAACGAGTCCCGTGCCCTCTATCTCCAGGCTCAGATCGCCCAACTGGAGGGGCGTGCTGCGGACGCCAAGGCCGCACTTCATCGGGTCACCGCCATCCTGGACGTGATCCCGATCGAGATGCTGCGCTACCGGCCGCAGTTGCTGATGCTGGGCGGGCTTGCACACTACGACCTCGACCAGACGGAGAAGGCGAAGCCCTACCTGGAAGGGGTGCTGCGCGAGCAGCCTGGGTCGCCGGCAGCCAAGCTGATGGCCCGCATTCACCTGAAGGAGCGCAATTTCGACCGCGCCGTCGAAGCGCTTGACACCTATACCCGGCTCCATCCTCGCGATGTTCAGGCCACGCTGCTGCTGGCGTCTGCCCACATGGCCCACGGCCGCTACCCTCGCGCCATCGCGCTTCTGCAGTCTGCGCTGCAGAGGGAAGTTCGTCCCGAACTTCAGGACGCGCTGGCCATGGCCTACATGAAGTCGGGCCAGTTCAAGTCCGCCTTGGCGGTGCTGGAGACGGCCTGGAAGAGAAACCCGGGTTCGGTGTACATCGGCTCGTCACTGGCTGGGCTCTATCTCCAACTTGGGCAGCCTGCCAGGGCGGTTGCGGTGGCCGAGACACTAGCCAAGTCCGGCAAGGATCAACCTGCGCTGCAGTTCCTGCTGGGCAAGGCTCGTCTGGAAGCCGGCGACGCCAAAGGCGCCCGGACGGCGCTAGAGGCCGCCGCCAATGCCAACCCGCGCTTCGTTGACCCGCAGGTGGAACTGGCTCGACTGGACATTCGCAGCAGGAACTTCGAAGCCGCGGAAAAGCGCCTGATGGCCCTGGTCAAACGCGAGCCCAAGCACATGGGCCTGCTGTCCACGCTGGGTCAATTGCACGCAGCGCAGGGCCAGTTGGACCAGGCCCAGCTCTGGTTCGAAAAGGCTGACGACCACAGCGCGCCCGACATGCTCGACCATGGCATGCAGCTTGTCGAATTCAACCTGGCGCGCGGACGGATCGACCTCGCGCGCGAAGCACTCAAGCGCGTCACCATCAAGTCGCCGGACGCGATGCGGGTCCTCGTGATGGCGGCCCGGGTCGAGCTGGCCTCCGGCGACCCGCGCGCGGCGAAGTCGACGCTGGCCCGCGCATCGAGTGCGGCAGCCAACGATCCAGGCGGCCTGGTCTTCGTCGGCGACCTGCAATTGGCGGCTGGCGACGTGGCGGGTGCCGCCTACACGGCCAACAAGGCACTCAAGGAGGCGCCACAACTGCTGGGTGCCCAGGTGCTGCAAGCACGCGCAAGCATCCTGCAGGGTGAGCTGCCCGGCGCGGAACAGACCGCTCGTGAGCTGGTGGCGCGTCTGCCCAAGAGCGGCATTGGCCATGCGTTGCTGGGCGACATCGCGGTGGCCCGCAAGCAGGATGCTGCTGCTGCCTCAGCCTACCGTCGCGCGCACGAGATCGACGGCACGCGCAGCTCGTTGATCACCCTGTTCACCCACTTGACCCGCACTCAGCCCGCTGAGTCGATCCGCCTTGCCGAGCAATGGTTGAAGAAGCACCCGCAAGATGTCGTTGTGTGGCGATCATTGGCCGACGCGCAGGCCCGGGCTGGCGATTGGGCTGGCTCTCGCCGGTCTTACGAGACCTTGCTGCAGTCGAGCCCTGACGATGCCGAAGCGCTGAACAACCTGGCCAACGTGCTGCTGGTCCTGAAGGATCCACTGGCGCTGAAGACGGCCGAGCGCGCGCATGCCTTGAAGCCCGCGGCACCTCACATCATCAGCACCTTGGGGTGGGCAGCCCACAAGGCGGGCCAGGCTGACCGGGCGCTTCAGCTGTTGCGCGATGCACGGTTGCGGAACCCCGACAGCAGCGAAACGCGCTACTACCTGGGTGCAGCGCTGGCCGCAGCGGGTCGCGGCAATGAGGCCAAGGCTGAACTTCAGGCGGCCATCGGCTCCGGCCGGGCCTTTGCCAGCCTGAAGGACGCTCAGGCCCTGCTCGACACGCTCAAATGAGGGGGTGATGGACTGTCGGACGTGCTTACACTTGACACACCACGCCTCTGAAGATTTCTACAAGTTGTTGAAAAACAAGGGCTGAAGCCTGCTGGCCCAGAAGCTGCAATTAGTTTGGCAGCGTTTCATAGGACCACCACCATGAAGATTCAACGTTCGTTCACTCGCACCCTTTCGATCGGCGTCTTTGCCGCATTGGGTTCCACGGGTGCCTTTGCAGATGCGTCCTGGGACCTCGACGCCTGCACCGGCGGCACCAAGGCGGGCAGTGGCTATACGTCTTGCGGCAGCACGGTGAACAATGGCACGCCGAGTGGCGTGACGGTCGACATCAAGGCCTACTCGCACAACGGATCGGGCAACTTCACGACGGCATCGACGTCGATCAACAACGGGGGTAGCTACCTCGGGGTCTGGAGTGGCAACGAAAACACCGTCGGCAACACCACTGCTGACAGCAACTCGCCGCACCATGCCGTCGACAATTACACGACGTATGGCAGCAGCCTCGAGATGGTGCATTTGAAGTTCTCGGCCGCTGTGGATCTCAGCCAGATCGTGGCGACTTGGTCCAACGATCAGGCCTACGGAGATGCTGATTTTCAAGTCTATCGGTGGAACTTGACTTCGGACCCCACCATCACCGGCTTCAACCCGTCCTCGATGGCCGGTTGGCAGATGGTCAAGGCTGGAGACTTTGACGTCACCAATGGTCTGACGCAAAGCATCACCGACGGCACGTACTACTCAAGCCACTGGCTGATCAGCACTGAATTCGGCGGCAGCAAGGATGCCTTCAAGTTGGGCAAGGTTGTTGCAGCGGGCGTGTGCGCGGGCGGCAACAACACGGGCGGGAATACCTCCTCGGGTGGTTGCGCGACGATTCCTGACCCGAGCCCCGCACCCGAGCCCGCCTCCATGGCTCTCGCCGGCCTGGCCCTGGCAGGCCTGGCGGTTCAACGCCGCCGCCGCAAGCTCGTCGCGGCCTGACGGCAAGCCGGTCCTGGCCGGCATCCACTCGACGAAGCCGGCGCCCTGCCGGCTTCGCCGCTTCTGCAGGCCTCATTCGACGACCTGCACCCCCTTCCAAAACGCCAGCCGCCCCTTGATGTGGGCGGCGGCCTCCTTCGGGTCGGGGTAGAACCACACCGCGTCCGGGTTGGCGTCGCCGTCGACGAACAGCGTGTGGTAGCTGGCCTGGCCCTTCCACGAGCACATGGTCTTGGTGTTGCTGGGCAACAGATAGTCCTTCTTCACCGATTCCGCCGGGAAGTAGTGGTTGCCCTCCACCACCACGGTGTCGTCGCTCTCGGCCACCACGGTGCCGTTCCAGATTGCCTTCATCGGCCTGCTCCTGTTCGTCGGGGCCGCGATTTGAACGCAGCGTGCAGCCGCATGCAACGCGGACCCGACGCGGGCTCGATACAGTGGCGGCCATGGAC
>JAFLDI010000318.1 GCA_017302485.1 Burkholderiales bacterium
TCGCGTTCAAAGTGTTATCCTGGAGGACTTCATGGTCGAGGGGTTGAACATGGTGGAACTCTACTGCGAGACCGTAGCCACGCGCATCGATATGCTCAACACACTTCGCAGCTGCCCGCCCGACATGAAGACCGCTGTTTGCTCGTTGATATTCGCGGCGCCCAAGATCAACTCAGACGAGCTCATCAAGGTGCGTGAATACTTGATCGCCAAGTATGGCACCAAATTCCCGTGCGAATGCGTGGACAATCGCTGCATCAACCCCAAGGTAAGTTGCAATGGATGACGACGGAAGGACTTCGTGCAGCCAAGGTTGGCTCACGTGCAATGCGTTGTCGGTGGCAGTTGGTGGCGCGATTGAGCGGGCAAAAGCCTGGGCAAGAGCTCGTCAATTTCTATCTGTCCACTATTGCCAAAAAACACAACGTCGATTGGGGTGTCGACAGTGATGCGGCCGCGATTGCAGCAGCTGCGGCTTCGGCAGCTGCCTCTTCGTCGTCGACTTCTCCCGCTGGTGGTTCGTCGTCTGACTTGCTGGTCTCGCCTGCGCCAAGGCAAGCTTCCGACAGTACGTTTGGCCTGCGACACAGTACCAATTGTTCTTGATGTACTGGTCTTATACTGCTGACTTGCCATGCTACTGCAGCTGAAGTGGATGAACTGTCGAAACGGTTGCAAGCCCTCATGGGAGCTGGTGGTGGGCGCCTCGGCCATGGGCAATGTCGGCGATGACCTGCTGGCCGAGGTGCTGGGGGGCCTGCTGCGGATCGAGGCCAGCGCCCGTGTGTGGTGGTCCGGGCCCGATGTGTCGCTGGCGCAGTTGCGCCAGTTCGACGCCGTGGTCGTGGGCGGCGGCGGCCTGATCTATGCCAGCCGCGACGGCCGCGACGAGTCGCAGAACCTGGCCAACTACCTGAAGTTCGGCCCGATGGCCCGCGCCGCCGGCCTGCCCGTGGCCCTGATCGGGGTCTCCGACCAGGACCATGCGGGCGGCGTGGCCTCGGGGGCGCTGAGCACCATGTTTGCTCGCCGCTGCCTGCAGGACTTCACCCTGGGGACCACGCGGGACGAGCACAGCAGCCAGTTTCTCGCCCAGCTCGGCCTGGCCCGCGTGGCCACCGGCCCCGACCTTTTGTTCGCCTGGACTGCGCGGGCCCGCAAGGCCATTCATGCAGCCGCACCGCAGCCCGCCCGCCTGGCCATGGCCGGCGAATGGCTGGACTGCGCCCCCATGGTCGCCGCGCTGCAGGACCCGGCGCATCCGCTGGCCCAGGCCCTGGCCGGCCAGGAGATCGACCTGCTGCTGATGTCCGACGACGACCGCCGCCATGCCGATCGCCTGCGCCAGTGGCTGCCGGCCCTGGGCGCCACGGCATCGATCCAGGATCTGCGCGGCCGGCCCTTCGATGCGCTGGTGCACGCCTTCTCGCAGTACCGGGGGCTGATCACCACCCGCTTCCATGGTCTGGTGCTGGCCTTGCTGAGCGACATTCCGGTGCTGGCCTGGGACCACCCGGACGGCAAGAAGTCGCGCCTGCTGCAGGCGCTGGACGCCACTGAGCTGCTGCTGACGCCCGAGGACACGGCGCAGCGCTTCGGCGAGCGCATGGTGGCGGCGGTGCGCACGGCGCTGCCCACCGCCCGGGCAGCTGGTGTCAACCGGCAGTACGCCCAATGCCGGGTGCATCGCGAGGCCCTGCGTGAGCTGCTCCGGCCGTGGACGGCCGAGTCGACGACCTCGCGCGATGACGACCCGGGTGACGACGTGCCGACCATCGGCCCACGCCCGCCAGGGCCGCTGGTGGGACAGCGTCACCGCAGCGATCTGCTCGACGGCGCGGCGCAGGACAGCAGCATCGGCCTGTGCTGGGCCGCATCGACCCGCGAGACCGCGGGCTTCGGCAACCTGGGCGATTCGCTCAGCGCCGTGATGGTGTGCGCGCTGGCGGGCCGGCCGGTGCATCACCTGGACTTCAGCCACCGTGGCAGCAAGCTGGTGGCGGTGGGCAGCATCGCCCATGCAATCCACGAGGGCGAGGCGGTGATCTGGGGCTCGGGTGTGTCCATCCGTGGCGGCATCCTGGCGCACAACGTGCCGCGTACGGCCTACGATGTGCGCGCCGTGCGCGGCCCCATCAGTGCGCGGCACCTGCAGGACTTCGGCATTCCGGTGCCTGAGGTCTACGGCGATCCGGTGTGGCTGCTGCCGTCCATCTTCAACGAGCCGGTCGAGAAGCGCTACGAGCTGGGCGTGATCCCGCACATCCAGGACATCGCCGGACATGGCCCGCAGGCGCGACCGCCGGCCGACTCGTTGCGCTACCAGATTCCGCCCGAGTTCGCGCACAGCGTGACACTGATCAACACCTGGCACGAGCCCAGCTGGGACGGCATCGTCGCCACCCTGCGCCAGATCCTGGCCTGCAAACGCATTGTCTCGCAGAGCTTTCATGGCGTGGTGATCGCCGAGGCCTATGGCATCCCGGTGCTCAACTTCCGGCAGATGCCCGGGCTGGACAACGGTCCGCTGGAGGTCTCGCTGCTGAAGGACTGCAGCACCGATCCGCGCATCTGGGAGTTCTTCAAGGGGGGCCCGCGTCCCAGCTTTCAGATGTACGCCCAGCGCCGGGATCAGCCCACCGACTGGGCCGCCGTGATGCGCGCCGTGGACCAGCGCTGGACGCCCTTCGACTGCGATGCATCGGCGCTGGTCGAGAGTTTTCCGCTGCCCCTGGCCTACAACCCGATCACCGGCCGGATCGCGGGTGACGGCCTGCTGCGCCAACTGCGCTTCTGATGGGACCCACCTTGACCGAACCCCTGACGCCCACCCTGCCGCTGATCGATGGCCGCCCGATGCGGGTCGGGCTCGATGGCTTCAACCTGGCGCTCGACAAGGGCACCGGCGTGGCCACCTACGGCCGCAACCTGAGCCACAGCCTGAAGAGCATGGGCGCCCATGTGGACGTCCTCTACGGCGCTGGCGTGCGCGCCGGTGACGATCCGCTGCTCAAGGAGGTGATGTTCTTCGATGGCCCGCCACCCGAGGGGAACCGCTGGCTGCGGCTGGCGCGCATGGCGCGCAGTCCGCTGGGCTCGACGCGCCACCAGGCCTTCGAGATCCCGGTCACCGGTGCGGTGGTCACCGATGCCCTGGCGCAGCGCCTGCCGCGCTTTGACCGACTGCTCAACGTCTCCCGCCTGTTCGAGCGGGCGCATGCCCGTTTCGAGCTGACCCGAGGCATCCAGCGCGTGCGCATCCCGCAGCCCCCTGACGTGATGCACTGGACCTATCCGCTGCCGATCCGCGTCGAGGGCGTGCCCAACATCTACACGCTGCACGACCTGGTTCCGCTGCGCCTGCCCTACACCACGCTGGACCGCAAGGCCAGCTACCTGGCGCTGATGAAATGGATCGCCCGCACGGCCGACCACATCGTTACCGTCTCGGAGGCTTCGCGGCGCGACATCATCGAGCTGCTGAATGTGCCACCGGAGCGCGTCACCAACACCTACCAGGCGGTGCACGTGCCGGCCTCGCTGCTGCACCGCGATGAATCGGCGGTGCACGACGAGGTGCGCGGCGTTTTCCAGCTCGAGCCGGGCGAGTACTTCATGTTCTTCGGCTCCATCGAGCCCAAGAAGAACCTGGGTCGCCTCATCGAGGCGTTCCTGGCCAGCGGGGTGGGCTCGCAGCTGGTGGTGGTGGGCGCCCGGGCCTGGAAGAGCAAGTCCGAGCTGCGCCTGCTGGAGTCACTGCCCGCGGGCGACCGCCGGGTGGTGCAGATCGAGTACCTGAAGTTCCCGATGCTGGTCAGCCTGATCCGCGCGGCGCGCGCCGTCGTCTTCCCGTCGCTGTACGAGGGCTTCGGCCTGCCCGTGCTGGAGGCCATGCTGCTGGGCACACCGGTGCTGACCTCCGACACCAGTTCACTGCCAGAGGTGGCCGCCGACGCCGCGCTGAAGGTCAACCCCTATCGGGTCGACCATATCATTGACGGACTGCGGCGCCTGGACGGTGACGACATGCTGCGCGAGGACCTGTCGCGGCGCGGGCGGACTCAGGCGCAGCGGTTTTCCGAGGCGGCCTACGCGCATCGTCTGGCGGACCTGTACGCCGCTGTGGCCGCCGCCGGGCGCCGATGATCAGCAGGAAGGACCCGTACACCATGGCCGAGATGACACTGCCAGCGGGCCTGGCCGACGAGATCGAGGCACTGCTCTACCGCAGCCGTCGCGCCGCCCTGTTCGAAGCCTGGGCGGCGGCCCGCGAGGCCGAAGGTGCATTGCCACTGCTGAGCCGGTTCCGGCGCTACCGCCTGCGTTCACCGGCTGACCCGGCCGCGCGGGCCACCGAGCTGCGGCAACTGGCGGCGGCGGCCATGGCCCAGGATGAAGCGGCGCCTCTGCGCACCTGGCTGTCGAGGGTCCGCGACTGGCCAGGCCTCTATGCCCTGGGCGCAGCGCTGCA
>JAFLDI010000319.1 GCA_017302485.1 Burkholderiales bacterium
CGCGGGCGCGGCCGCCACAGGTGATCAGCAGTGGTCGACCGATGCCGCCCCCGCCGCGGGCTGGCGGCTGCAGGTGCGCGCCGAGCGCCCTTGAGGTCCCCCGGCCGTCCCCCGATTCCGGGTTGACCCGGGGCTTGCCGGCGAACTTTCTGCCCGCACCTACAATCCCAGGCCACTGCGCGCGCCGGACATCGGCGCGCTGTGCCGTCATGCCCGGCCATTCCGGCGGGCGAAGTCATCCAAGGATCCTGTCGTGTTCATCTCCAATGCCTATGCCCAAGCTGCCGCGCCCGCCGCGGGCGGCGCTTCCAGCCTGATGCAGTTCCTGCCGCTGGTGCTGATGTTCGTGGTGCTGTACTTCATCATGATCCGCCCCCAGATGAAGCGCCAGAAGGAGCACAAGGCCATGATCGACGCGCTGGCCAAGGGCGACGAGGTGGTGGTTTCCGGTGGCATCCTGGGCAAGGTCACCCGCCTGGGCGACACCGTGGTGCACGTCGAGGTGGCCAATGGCGTCGAGATCCAGGTCCAGCGCCCGTCAATCGTGCAGGTGCTGCCCAAAGGCTCGCTGAAGTAAGCCACCACCCTTTTCATCCTCCCTCACGAGGCGCGGGCCGGTTGGCCCGCGACATCTGCGCATGAATCGCTATCCCTGGTGGAAATACGCGCTGCTGGCCCTGGCGCTGGTGGTGCGCCTGATCTACACGCTGCCCAACTTCTTCGGCGAAGCGCCGGCGGTGCAGGTGTCCAGCGGCAAGGTCACCCTGAAGGTCGATGCCTCGCTGCAGGGGCGGGTGAGCGAGGTGCTGGGGGCGGCCGGCATCCAGCCGGACTTCGTGCAGTTCGAGGGCAATTCTGTCAAGGCGCGCTTTGCCAGCACCGACATCCAGATCAAGGCCAAGGACGCCCTGGCCAAGGCGCTCAACCCGGACCCGGCCGATCCGTCCTACATCGTGGCGCTGAACCTGGTCTCGCGCTCGCCGCAGTGGCTGACCAGCCTGCACGCGCTGCCGATGTACCTGGGCCTGGACCTGCGCGGCGGCGTGCATTTCCTGATGCAGGTCGACATGCGCGCGGCCCTGACCAAGAAGGCCGACTCGATCGCCAGCGATGCGCGCACCATGCTGCGCGACAAGAACATCCGCCATGCCGGCATCTCGCGCGAGGGCAACAGCGTGGCGGTGGCCTTCCGCGATGCGGCCACCCGCACCCAGGCGCGCACGCTGCTCGAGGACAGCCTGCCCGATGTGCAGTGGTCCGACACCACTGCGGCCAACGGCGACCTGGGTCTGACGGGTGTGCTCAAGGAGCCGTCGATCCGCAAGGTCCAGGAAGCGGCGATCAAGCAGAACATCACCACGCTGCACAACCGGGTCAATGAACTGGGTACCTCCGAGCCGGTGATCCAGCAGCAGGGTCTGGACCGCGTGGTGGTGCAGTTGCCCGGCGTGCAGGACACCGCCCGCGCCAAGGACATCATCGGCCGCACCGCCACGCTGGAGGTGCGCATGGTCGACGACTCGGCTGAGGCCGCGGCGGCGGCCACCGGGGCCGCACCCGTGCCCTTCGGCACCGAGCGCTACACCGAGCGTGGCGGCGGCCCGCTGATCGTCAAGCGGCAGGTGGTGCTGACCGGCGAGAACCTGACCGATGCGCAGGCCGGCTTCGACGACCAGCAGCAGCCGGCCGTGCACCTGACACTGGATGCCAAGGGCGCGCGCATCTTCAAGGATGTCACCCGCGAGAGCGTGGGCAAGCGCATGGCCATCCTGCTCTTCGAGAAGGGCAAGGGCGAGGTGGTCACCGCGCCGGTGATCCGCTCCGAGATCGGTGGCGGCCGGGTGCAGATCTCCGGCCGCATGACCACCCAGGAAGCCAACGACACCGCGCTGCTGCTGCGCGCCGGCTCGCTGGCGGCACCGATGGAGATCATCGAGGAGCGCACCATCGGCCCCAGCCTGGGCCAGGAAAACATCGAGATGGGCTTCAAGAGCGTGGTCGGCGGCTTCATCGCCATCGCCGTCTTCATGTGCCTGTACTACCTGCTGTTCGGGGTGTTCAGCTCGCTGGCGCTGGCCTTCAACCTGCTGATGCTGCTGGCCCTGCTGTCGATGATCCAGGCCACCTTGTCGCTGCCGGGCATCGCGGCCATCGCACTGGCGCTGGGCATGGCGATCGACTCCAACGTGCTGATCAACGAGCGCGTGCGCGAGGAACTGCGTGCCGGCGCCTCGGCGCAGGCGGCGATCCACACCGGCTACGAGCGCGCCTGGGCGACCATCCTGGACTCCAACATCACCACGCTGATCGCCGGTCTGGCGCTGCTGGCCTTCGGCTCCGGCCCGGTGCGCGGTTTTGCCATCGTGCACTGCCTGGGCATCATCACCTCGATGTTCTCGTCGGTGATGTTCTCGCGCGGCCTGGTCAACCTCTGGTATGGCCGCCAGAAGAAGCTCAAGTCGGTGTCGATCGGTCAGGTCTGGCGCCCGGATGGCGCCGCCCTGCCGGCCGTGGCGGCCGAGCAGGACAAAGTCTGAGCGGACAGGAGACGCAACATGGAATTCTTCCGCATCCGCAAGGACATTCCCTTCATGCGCCATGCGCTGGTGTTCAACGCCATCTCGGCGCTGACCTTCGTCGCAGCGGTGTTCTTCCTGGCCACGCGCGGCCTGCACCTGTCGGTGGAGTTCACCGGCGGCACGGTGCTGGAGGTGGCCTACGAGCAGACGGCCGACCTCGCCAAGGTGCGCGAGGCGGTCGAGACGCTCAAGCTGGGCGAGGTGCAGGTTCAGAACTTCGGTACCTCGCGCGACGTCATGATCCGCGTGCCGGTGCGCGGCGACGTCAAGCAGACCGAGGTCTCGGGTCAGGTCTTCGGGGCCTTGTGCGCGGCCGAGAAGGGCCAGGTCACCACCCGTCAGTACACCACCGACAAGGGCGAGCAGGTCAGCCGCCAGGCCTGTGATGTGGCCGGGCACGAACCGGTCAAGCTCTCGCGCGTCGAGGCGGTGGGCGCCTCGGTGGGTGACGAGCTGGCTCAGGACGGTGCCATGGCACTGCTCTTCGTGGTGATCGGCATCGTGATCTACCTGGCCTTCCGCTTCGAGTGGAAGTTCGCGGTGGCGGCCATCCTGGCCAACCTGCACGACGTGGTCATCATCCTGGGCTTCTTCGCCTTCTTCCAGTGGGAGTTCTCGCTGTCGGTGCTGGCAGCGGTGCTGGCGGTGCTGGGCTACTCGGTCAACGAGTCGGTGGTGATCTTCGACCGGATCCGCGAGGCCTTCCGCAAATACCGCAAGATGACGACGGTGCAGGTCATCGACCATGCCATCACTTCCACGATGAGCCGCACGATCATCACCCACGGCAGCACGCAGATGATGGTGCTGTCGATGCTGCTGTTCGGCGGCCCGACGCTGCACTACTTCGCGGTGGCGCTGACCATCGGCATCCTGTTCGGCATCTACTCCTCGGTCTTCGTGGCCGCGGCGATCGCGATGTGGCTGGGCGTCAAGCGTGAAGACTTGCTGAAACCTGTGGCGTCCGGCAAGGATGGTGATCCGAACGACCCCAACGCTGGCGCAGTGGTGTAGTAGAGTCATCGGGTCTTTGAGCCGACCCGCCCCATGAGCCCTGCGAGCGCCGCGTTCACGCCTCTGGTTGACCAGGCGCGGCAGCGGTTTGTTGAAACCCTGATCCAGGATGCCTCCGCCCTGGTGACCGCGGTCACCGAAGGCGCGCATCAGCTGGCCGATCAGCCCGCCGAGCGGGCGGTGGCGCAGCTGCGTTTCGACATCGTGCAGGAGTTGCGTCGCAGCGGTCTGGGATGGCCTGTGCGCCTGAAGGACCACCTTCAGCGCATGCTCGAGCCCAGCGCGGCCGTCGACTCCGCCTCTGGGGCCTTGCTCAGTTCCCTGCAAGGCCAGAAGGATCTGTCGCTGGTTGATGACGCCACGGTGCGCCGCGAGATCGCGGTGTCCCGGCTGACGCTGGCGGTGATGGACCAATGCACCTGGGAGGTCGCCGACCTGCGGGCCCGCTTTGTCAGCACCAGCGGACAGTCGGACTTCCCGGACGACGACGTGCTGCGTCCCCAGGTGATGGCGCGCTGCCTGGTGCGCTCCTGGCTGGCCGCCGACTTGAGCCTGGACAGCTGGCAACAGCTCGAGGCGGTGCTGCACAAGCGCCTTGCGCAGCGTGCCCAGGAGGCCTACCACGAGGCCAATCGCTGGCTGGTCGACAACGGCGTGATGCCCGAAATCGACCTGCGGCCCTTCATCCGGCGCTCCGACGGCACACCCACGGCGCCCGGCGCGCTGGATCCGCTGGACGATCTGCCGGTCATCCCGGGATCCACCGAGCCGCCCGCAGCGTCGGTTTCCGGTGCCGCGGCCCCGGCCTCGGCTGGCGGGACGGCTGCGCCTTCGTCCTGGCGGCGTCTGTTTCCCGGGGCGCC